>CALBIE010000029.1 GCA_937893495.1 uncultured Verrucomicrobiales bacterium
TTTTCCCTGACACCTGAATTGTTTGAATATCCGCCAAGCGATCTCGTCACGACGGAGCAGAACGAAGAGGGTCGGTGAGGGAATACTATCGGCGCATGAAATCGCCCTGAAGCATCGACCGACCAGCCCTGCCCACTGGGCTTCGCCTTTCTTTGTGTCAGGCGATGATGCCCGAAATCGGATTGCCGTAATCGGCCTCAATCCGCTTGCGCCCGGGAATATCGAGGCTTTTCGGATTCAGTCCGAGCTGATGAAGAACGGTGGCGTGAAGGTCGGTGATGTAATGCCGATTTTCGACGGCGTGAAAGCCCAACTCATCCGTCGCGCCATAAGCGACCCCCTTTTTGATTCCGCCGCCGGCCAGCCAGATGCTGAATCCAAACGGAGAATGGGCGCGTCCCAACGTGCCATCCACTCCGGGAGTTCGGCCGAATTCGGTTCCCCAAACGACCAGCGTGTCGTCGAGCAATCCGCGGCGTTTCAAATCCCTAATCAAACCGGCAACCGGCTTGTCCACCTCGCGACTGCCCTGAGTATGGCCGCCGGCGAGGTTGGTGTGTCCGTCCCAACGTCCGCCTGCCGCTCCCGTGCCACCATGGTAAATCTGAATAAAACGCACGCCGCGTTCCACCAACCGCCGGGCAGCGAGGCACTGAAGCCCAAACGGCCGGCTCGACTTCTCATCGATGCCGTAGAGTGACTGGGTCTCCTTGCTCTCGCGCTCGATGCCGATTGCCTCCGGAACCGATGCCTGCATCCGAAACGCGAGTTCGTATGAACGGATTCGTGCCCGGGTGGCCGGGTCATTCGGATACTCGATTTCAGTCAGGCGATTCAGTTGATTGAGCAACTCGAATTCACCCGACTGCTCCTCCCGATAGACATCCCGGCCGGGTGAGGAGTATGGCATGGGATTCTTCGGATCGACGTTGAGCATCACGCCGCTATGTTCCGGTCCGAGATAATTGGCGCCATGCGATTGGGCACCGCCGGTCAGGTCCGAGGGCTGTCGGCCCATCACCACAAAGCGCGGCAGATTCTCGTTCATGGATCCGAGACCATGGTGAACCCACGAGCCCAGGGATGGCTCGGAACCGTCCAACCGATGTTTGCCGGTATGGAACTGAAGCTGCGCGACGTGATTGTTGTCCGTCGTCCACATCGATCGAACGACGCTGACTTCGTCGATGATGCCGCCGATGTGCGGAAACCAGTCGCACACCTCGGTTCCGCTCTGGCCGCGCTTCTGAAATCCCTTTTGCAATCCGAGGATCTTTGGAGGCAACGCCAGTGAAAGCGCGGACATGTTTCGGACATTCCCATCAATGTTCTTGCGGTCGAGGATGCCCTTGTAGGGGGTGTCGGAGATCGACATGTCGCGGTATTTGTCGATGGCAGGCTTGGGATCGAAACTCTCCATCTGGCTGACGCCTCCGGTCATGAAAAGCCAGATGACGCGTTTGGCTTTCGGCGCAAAATGAGGTTGCACCGCAGGCACCTTTCCATCCGCACTCGCGTCGCGCTGAAGCATGCTGCCGAGTGCGATTCCGGTGAAGCCCATTCCCACATCGCCGAGGAATGCGCGTCGGGGAAGTCCGGTGCAGAGACGATTATCGGATCGTGACATAGTCGTTATGATTGAAGAGCACGTGCACGAGGTTTTCCCGGGCGCGCTGTTTCGAATCTTTGGCCGGCGACACGAGCGATTTCGCTCCGACCGTGAACAATGTGAGTTGTGAAGGTTTATCCAGCATTCGGGCCTGCTGACCAAGAAATGATTCACATTGGGTGGCTTCCACGAGGTTCGGTTTCCGATTCAGGATTCGCAGGTAGGCTGACGAGATAAAGTCCACGTCGGCACTCGCGCTCGTCGAAAGCTCCCGCGCCAGGGTGCGGGACATCGCCAGGCTGAGTGGGCCGTTGGCCAGTCCCAGTGCCTGTTGTGGAACGATGCTAACCGGGCGTTGGTAGCATTCGATGACACTGGCGCCATCAAACAGTTCCAGTATTGGCATCTGTCCAACACCGGCGTGCTTGAAGTAGATGCTGCGCCGATGGTTGGCGTCGCCCTGGTCGGCGGGAATATCCGGACCCAACTGCTGTTGTTCGAGTTGACCGGCCAGGTAGAGCATGCTGTCGCGAACCACTTCAGCCTCCATCCTGCGCGGGTTCATCCGCCAGAGAGTTCGATTATCGGGATCGAGTTTTTGATTCTTGTCGGCGCCAGCATTGCTCGAACTCAAGCGGTAGGCACGGCTCGTCACCATCAGGCGGTGGAGATGCTTCATGCTCCAGCCGCTCTCGACGAATTCGACGGCAAGCCAGTCAAGCAGTTCCGGGTGGGTCGGCGGTTTACCGGCCACGCCGAATTCGTAAACCGTCGGCACCAGCGGCTCTCCAAAGTGCCGCATCCAAACGTGATTCACCGCCACGCGCGCCGTGAGAGGATTGTTGGATCCGGCCAACCAACGTGCCAACGCGGTTCGCCGTCCGGTGCTGAATTCGGGATACACTTCTCCCCACGAAGAATATTTCGAAGTCAACTTTGTCTCGCCCACTTTCTTCAGCACGGCCTTTTGCTTCTTCAAATCTGACTTTGCGGCGGCCAGTTGACCTGCCTTCGCTTTACCGGCTTTAACCTGAGCTTCGATGTCCACAATCTTTTGTTCGGCCTTGAGAATATTCTCCTCCGTTTCACGGAGTTTGAGTTCCCGCTGCGCCAATGCGGCGGAATGCGCTTTCTCCTCGCGGGCAGTCTTCGACAACTTCCCTTGCTTCGCCCGATCCGCCGCGATGACGGCATGGAGGGCCGTCAGTCGCGCCCGAGCGGTTGCCAACGCCTTTTCGTTCAGTTTTGCCTGGGTCGAATCCGAGGTAATCTTCTCTTTCGTACCACGCGATTCGAGCCGCGCAATTTCTGATTCCAGATTCCGGGTTTCAAGTCCTCTTATATTCTCATCCAACCACGGATTGAATTCCTCCGGCCGTAACGAGACGCGAGTGTATTTCAGCGGGTTGCCACCCAGATACTGCGATTCAAAAAATCCGGGCAATCCGGCCGTCAGTGGTTTGTCCTTTGCCGGTCTGCGCTCATCACCACCGGCATAGAGATAAGTTGGTTGCGTGGGTATCGCGTCAAACACGCGGGCCATCCCATCCTTTTCGGTGTCGTTCTCTCCCCGTACGCGGTCCAGTCGTATTCCCATCGGCTCGAAGAAGGCGCGGAAGCGATAGTAGTCAGCATGAGTGATCGGATCGTATTTATGCTCGTGGCATCGGCTGCATTCGAGAGTCAACCCGAGGAACGCCCGGCTGGTATGCTCGACGCTCGCCATCAAAGGGACGTTGCGATCCAACCGGAAATGATTACGCGCCAGAAAACCCGTTGCCCGAATCGTGTCTGGATCACCCGGCGCAATTTCGTCACCGGCAATCATTTCGATGATCATGCGGTTATAGGGTTTATCGTGATTGAGCGACTCGACAATCCAATCGCGCCAACGCCACATGTGCAACTGACTGTTGGTAATCCGGCCCTTCCCTTCCGTTCCATACCAGTCACTGTAGCGCCAGACATCCATCCAATGGCGCCCCCAACGTTCGCCGTAACGGGGATCCCGAAGGAGTCGATCGACCACTCGTTCGTATGCCTGTGGCGAGGCATCATTCAGAAATGCTGCAATTTCCTGTGGGCGGGGCGGAAGTCCGATCAGATTCAGATAAACCCGACGCAAAAGAACTGAGCGCTCTGCCAATAGGTTGGGCTTCAATCCGGTTTCCCGCTGCCGGGCCGACACGAAGCAATCGATTGGATTGACCGCCCAGGCTTGATCGACCGGAACAGGAAGCCTGGCTCTGGCGGGCATTTTGAAGGCCCAATGATCATCCGGTGAACGCTTGAGATCCGCCGCCCGATTGTTCACGGAAAAAGAAAGCACCGCGACAGCGAACAGGATCCGCCCATTTCGAAATCGCGCCAATAAACGGTCTGCCTTCACCATTTGCAGAATGCCACCGGGACGCGAACAAAGCAACGAATGAAGATGATGACGATGCTGCTCTTCAATTACGGAAAACATCAACCGGCTCAAGGCGTACTAATGAGTCAAGGAAATGAATGACCCGTATTCTTCGGAAGGGGCCTAATCCAGAACCTGCACCTGTCGTGTGAATTCTTCATGTTCCTGCTCCCATCGTGTGTATTCTTCTGACCATTTCATAACCGGGCTTAAAACACTCATAAACGGGGTGCTCGATTTTGCCTACCTATTTTTCGCTCATCGTTGGCCAAAGTCAGCGCAATCCGCGGCTCAACGACTGAAGTTCCCCCGAGCCGGTGGACAAGCTTCACAAATCCAGTTGGGCCAAACGACCGGACCAGTGTCCCACCAACCCGCCCTTTCCCACTTTCCCCGCGCAGTATCACTGCGCATTGCTGGACCGACGATTCAGCTCGGCCTTCGCGATTCGTCGAATCCCGCTGCGACTAGTCGTCCCTTCTTCCTGGATTTCGGGAGCGTAGGCCCAGTTGTCATGTTCCGGAGCCGTGCGGGTACGACTCCAATGGATATCTTCAAGCTTGGTGAGCCGGCGGAGCGTCTCGATATCCAAATCCCGTTTGGTTCGCTCCAGCATCCGTGTGACAAGATCGACGGTAGCATTTTGGTCAATCAGGAATTCAACTGCTTGCGGATGTCCGCCCGCTTCCAGCAGCGCCTCTCCAATGTCTTGCATATTAATTCGGTCCCCCTGTTGCAGATCGCGCCACAGGGAATCGATTGCTGCCGGCCCGAAACGGGCCGCCGGCCGGCTCTCACCCGATGCCGTGGAATAAAGAACGCGCTGTTCGTCGGTGGCCGCTTTCCAGTTCAATCTGGCCAACGATTGGGCAGTCTCCTTACGAACCTTTGGATCTTCGTGGGAAAGGTATTCGACCAAGGCCGGCACCGCCGTCATGTCGCCTGATTCGCCGAGCGCGTAGATCAGTTCGCACCGCTTGGCATCGCTGCTTGCGGATCCCTCGGCGGCCATTCGTTTCTCCAACGCCTCCGGGGCGTCGTCACCGCCCTGCTCCAAAAACTTCACCGCATCCGCATACGACCAGGTGCCCGTACCCAAACCGGCCAGTTGTTTCAGCAGCACCGCCACGCCGTCGGAGCCGGCATGCGCCAGATTCCTGACCGCAACCCCGAACGGCACTTCATCTGAGTCCAGCCCGTCTTGCAGTCGTTCAAGTGCACCGGGAAACATTTCAAGCAGGACGGAAACGATCACGTAGCGCTCTTCGCCCGACAAACCCGCAGTTTTCAGCGAATCCAGCAGCGCAACCTGCGCCCGATCTCCAAACGTTCGCAATGCTTCCGTGATCAGGGAAAACTCCTCGCCCCTACTCTTTGACAGTCGATAAATCAGCGGAGACAGGGCGCGTTCATCACCGGAACGACCGAGACCGGGAATTGCCGTTTTGCGAATGTCATCCTCGCCGTTTTGCAGAATCCGGCACAGCGGTTCCACAGTTCGCGGATCATTGAATGCCGTGAGGAATTCAACGAGACCGCGCGTGACTTCAAATCTGCGGGAAAGCTTTTCCAACTCGGCCTCGAGAGTGGGCAAATCGCCGCGCCGGCCCAGCTCCAGGAGCAGTTCGTCTCTCAGAGGTTGCTGGTCCCGAATCGTTTGTAGCAGGTCGCGGAGCTGTTCTGTGGCTTCCGGGCGGGTCGAGTTGGTCAAGATTTTGGCGATGGCGCCGAGCAACTCTGCCGATGAGGTTTTCCGGGGCAATGGTGGCAGGAGATCATAATGGGCCTCACTCAGATAGGTCGCGAGAAAACCGGTGGCTTCATCGGAATTGCCAAGATACGAGGATCCACGGGCAACCAGGCCGACCGATTCGACATCACGTCGATAAACCAGGGCGGAAACCGCGTCAGTCCGATTTCTGAACTTCTCATTTGCTGCCAGCATGCGAAGGAGGGGAAGAGCCCCGGGGTCAGTGGAAGCCTTCAACAAACGGCACAGACGGTAGGCGTCGACGGCATTCAAGGTCACGGCGTTCTCCGTCACGCGGGTCAATTCATCAAACGCCAAACGACCCAAGGACAGGATGCTCTCCTCAATCGCGTCCACATTGGAGTCTCGAGGGCGTGTCAGCAGACAATCCACCAAGGCGCGCGCGACCGTCGCGGACTGCAAACCCGCCGCCGCGCGCGCAGCGTCGGCGACCAAGACCTCGTCCTTGCCATGCAGCAGACGGCTCAAGGGATCGAGTGCCGCCTCTCCCATCTCGATAACCGCCCGCCAGTCTTGTGCCGCCACCGCCGCGACAGCTCGCTCGTTCTCGTTTCCCGGCTGCCAACCTGATCTCCGCAATGCGCGGGCGGCGATCAGTCGAATGGACGTATCAGCGTTATTCAGCGCCTCGACGAGTTGCGAAATCGCGACATCTCCCAAGGCCACCAGTGATTCAACGATCTCCCGCCGCTCCGGTTCAGACACCTGGTTCACCAGCCCCAACAGCGCACCAGTCGCCTCTTCACAGCCGGTCCGGCCGAGTGTCGAAATTGCCGATCGGCGCGGGGAGCCGTCCCTCCGCTCCGCATAGCGCCGCAGGGGTTCGACAGCCGTCTTCTGGAGACCGGCCACTGCATCCCAATCACGATTGGCGATGTGGATCGCGACCCGTTCTTCATCACGCAGATCGGTCACTCGGATCTGGCTCAGAATCCGGGTGGCGCACTCGGAGACGCCGGCATCTTCGTCCGCGATCCCCTTTACCAGGGTTCTCCTGCCGACATCGGGTCCGATTCGTTCGAGAGCGAGGATGATTTCGCGTCGCAACTTCGCATCGCAAAGTCTCCGTTGTGGAGGACTGTTGCAAGATCGTCGGTAGATGTCATCCAGTTCGTCCGCCTCCCTCTTGCCGCAATGCTTTCCGAGCGATCGGATCACGGCAAGTCGCGCGGCATCGTCGTGTTCAGAGCTCAGCCGGACACTCAGCATGCGGGCCACCTGCGGATCATCGAGCGTTCCCAATGCTTCCGCAGCAGCCGCGCGAATGGGGGCGAAGTAATCCTTTAGCATCGGCCCCAGCAGTTCGGCCAGCCCATCGGCGCCGGTCTTCGGCATCGCCAGGATCGCGGGGCCCCGGACCACGGGTGCCAACCGGTCATGGCGGGCGATTCGGGTCAATGATTCCAAGGCAGCCTCACCACCACTGTCCGCCAACCGGTTTATGTAGGTCAGTTGCTCTTTCGTGGACGGAAGTGCAAGAAACTGCTTCAACCACTCAGGTTCAGGTGTCTGACTCATGATGCGTTTTCCTACCGGTTCTCAACCTCGCCTCCGGGCCATTCGGAGCGGATGGTTACCGCCAAAATCTTGTGAATAACGGCCAGCATGCCAGATCAGGCAACCGCGAGCAATCGAATCGGATCACTTGTGCAAGCCATCCGTATTCACACTCACGACGGGAGGGTACCTTACCGAACCCGCTCAAGCTGAGACCCAACGATTCGCAATGAATACTTGACCCAAATCTCCGCACGCATTTTATAATGGGACAGTGAAAAAAGCAGACCAAGCCGCCCATCACCATCGAGCGATGATCAAAATCTGGGAAACCACGAAGATCGGTCCGGCGCAATCCTCTCCGACTGACACGTCCTCCTACCAGCAAGGAAGTTCGGAGACGATTTATTACTGGAATGAGGCCACCGGGATGCTGACTGAAGAGACCGTCAGTGAATACGCCTGGCCCAAACGGCCGGACAAGTGCTCCATAAACAGAAAATCCCGCGAGGTGAGCCTCGAGGAGGTTCCCGACCGGGTTTTGGAAGAACTGGAAAAGCTGGGCCTTATCAGGTCACTCGCAGAACAACTCGCCGATGACCCGGCCCGGTTGAATCACCGTGGCAAACAAGGCCGGACTCTGCTGCACCTGCTGGAAAAGCCTCGGGAAATCAAGGCGCTGATAGCCGCCGGTGCCGACCTCAATGCCATCGACAACGACGGGAACACGCCACTTCATTCAGCATTTCTACAGCACGCGGCTTTCCCGGTGGAAGTGACCCGCCTGCTGGTTGAAAACGGCGCTAAATTGGATGTCCAAAACAATCTGGGCCAGACTCCGTTGTTCTGCGCTGTCCGCCTGCAGAGCGGTCATCCAAACATAGTGAAAATCCTGCTTGAGGCGGGCGCCGATCCGTCAATCAAGGACAATGAAGGGCTAAGTATCTACAAGTATTTGGGGTATGGACGCCCCAAGGGGGAGGAGGACATGAAACGATATCTGGAAGTGGCCAGGAAGAAACGGATGAAACCGTGGTCGTGGTCGTAAATCCTTTGCAGGACGAGAACCACTCAATCATCAAAAGTTCTCGAAACTGAAATTGACAGGCGCGGACATCAAATCATTGTCGATGACCGTGATCAAGCTCTGGGAA
Source organism: uncultured Verrucomicrobiales bacterium (assembly GCA_937893495.1). Taxonomy (GTDB): domain Bacteria; phylum Verrucomicrobiota; class Verrucomicrobiia; order Limisphaerales; family JAYPXF01; genus CALBIE01. The sequence continues at coordinate 8,442 of CALBIE010000029.1, forward strand.
ACAACCAAGGTTCTCAGTTCGAAATCCTCCCGGGCCGACGCATCCTCCTACCAGGAGCGCAGTCGGGAGACCATTTATTATTGGGATGAATCCTCCGAATCCCTGATTCAGGAAACGATCAACCAATTCGACTGGCCCAAACGGCCGGACCTTTGCACAAAGAACAAGTCAACCCGGCAAATCACCACGGAGGAAGCCCCCGACAAGGTCTTGGAGGAACTGGAAAGGCTGGGCCTTATCAGGTCACTCGCAGAACAATTCGCCGATGACCCGGCCCGGTTAAATCACCGTGACGAACAAGGCCGGACACTGCTGCATGTGCTGAAAAAGCCTCGGGAAATAAAGGCACTGATAACCGCCGGAGCCGACCTCAATGCCATCGACAACGACGGCAATACGCCACTTCATCTGGCATTTCAACATTACCCGCCCTTCCCGGCGGAAGTGACCCGCCTGCTGGTTGAAAATGGCGCCAAGCTCGATGTTCAGAACAATCTGGGCCAGACTCCGTTGTATTGCGCCTGCCAGGACGTAGGCTTTCCAGAAATAGTGAAGATCCTGGCAGATGCGGGAGCCGATCCGGCAATCAAAGACCATGAAGGAAACAGTCTCCACGATTATCTGGACCTGGACGAAACCGTTCACGCGCCCGAGATGAAACAAATTCTGGAAGAGGCCAGGAAAAAAACAGGCACTGCTTCCTGAAATGGTTCAACTATCACGTCTGATTTCAGGAGACTACCGGTAAAGAGCTTCGCACCATCGGGAACTGGTAGCACACTTCAATTTGTGCTATCCGCAACGAATTCATTCCGTATATTCAATTCAATCGTTCCCAACCACTCGCGCCATCGTCGGGACGTCGCTGAAGCATTCGCAACACTCAGGCTTGATCCATGAAACCCACCAAACCCTGCCTCGCCATCCGCTTCGACATCGACAAAGTCGAACAGAAGGAATCGCTCTTCTACGGACGTTACTGCTGGCGAATTTTCTTTGAAGCCATCCTCCGGCAAGACAGCAAGAATCTGTCAATTCTCGCCGAAGGCGAGCTTCACGAAGGCGACACCGCCAGGACACTTGCGAGTCAGGAATATGTCTATGCTCTGGCCATTCAGTCACCGCATCGCAAGAACCTGGACCACCTCCGCGAGCTGCTGTTGGCCAGTGAAGAGTTTCAAAAGTTTGCTACCGCGGAACCATTCCGATGGGACAGCGCGGTGGACGGAGAACCTCTTCCATGGGCCGGCACCTTCAATCGGGACGCCATCCTGGAAGTCCCGGAAGGAAGGATCTTCAACCCGAAAGTCGTCCTCGACGAACTCCTGACCGGAATGGGCCACTCCGCTTCATCGACGGACTCAGCGGAGCCTGATTCGACCCGGTTGGCCGAACTCGCGGAAGACTACATCCGGATGGAACCGCCCTCCGATGGGATGTCGGAAATGATGGCCGAGGTGCCTGGAGAGAAACCGGCGAAAGCCGGCTACAAGGCCGTCGGCAAGGGGGCAATCGACCGGAGTGGGAACCTGATGAACGACATGAAGATCATCAGCGTGGCCCGATGCCTGAAAGAGACAGCGAAGAACATCAAGGATTCCGCCGGACTGGAAGCGACTGCGATGCTCGTCATGCAGGCGGTTCTCCACTATCTGAAACTCGAGTCGGTTCAGAAGTTGTTCCTTGCGCCCTACCGGCAAAAGTCCGGCAAGACCAATGCTCAATTCAAGGATCTGCCGGACGCCGAAAAATGCCGAGTCCTGACCGGTGTGGAAAACGTGCTGCTGGAGGTTTACCGGGACCTGCCCAGTGGCAGTGTCATCACTCATGACACGATTTTGGCCAAGGTCGGAAAGATTGTCGCGAGCGCTGGCGGCGCGTCCCGCCGTCCCGCGCGAAGGAAACCGAAACGCAGCCGACTCGCGACGACGCTGGGCACTCTGGCCATTCTCACCGTCGCGATTCTCGTCCTCGCCGGCTTCGTCGCCGCGGTGGTCGGAGTCATCTCCTGGAAGCGCAACCAGGTGAAAAAGGACGAGATGCTGCACACTCTCAAGCTCCTTCAAATGAGTTTCGAATTCTACGGCGACCACCATGAGGCGTATCCGCCGGCAGCGATTCTTTCGAATGATGGAAAGCCACTCCTCAGTTGGCGAGTGGATCTGTTGGCAAGGATGGGTGGGGAGGAGAAACAACTCTACAAACGCTTCAAGCTGGATGAACCGTGGGACAGCCCGCACAACAAGGCGCTCCTGTCGGAAATGCCCGAAAGCTTCAAGTCTTGGGACAAAACCGCCAACCAGGCCTATTCCACTTACTACCGAATCTTCGTGCATGAACCGGGAACGGACGATGATCGCCCGCGGGAGTGGCCGCCGTTCTCACTCGGATCATCGAAGGGACTGCGTGGCTACGCCATCGAACGGGCCAAAGTTCTTCTCTGCGTGGAATCGGCCGAGGCCGTTCCGTGGACCAAACCGACCGGGCTGAAGTATGGAACCACCATTCCGTTACCCAAACTCGGTGGCCAGTTAAAAGGTGGCTTCTGCGCTGTCACTATGACCGGGAATAAGGAATTCATCCCGTACACGATTAGTGAACTTGAACTCCGATCACGCATTCGATACGGCTCCCCGACATTCTTTCCAGAAATCCGGGATGCGAAGAAGCAGCAAAAGCAAGATGCCACACCGGCACTGCTTCGTGGTGAAACCGCGTTTCGAGAAACTGCGGCTGAAGATCCAGAAACCGGGACTGAAGATGCGCGGACAAAACTGCGAGACATCCAAAAAAAGCAACAGGACCGGCTGAAAAAAGCACTGGACCTTCCAGCAGCCCCACCGCCGCCGACAACTCCCAAACCCTGAACCGGCCACTGCCATGCCCAACCGTTTTTCCACATTTATTTCGGTTCGCACACTGCCGTTGTGGACGGCCTTGCTGCTCGGCTTCGCCCCGAATCCATCCATCGCAGGAGAATTGTCGAAGGAAGAGCGGTTCCTCTCCATTCCTTACGCAAACAGCCAGGTTGGCACGTTGCAGTGGGGAAGAGCCGAGGCTTCGGATCGGCCATGGATGATCGGCGTGCTGACCAACTCCGCCCGTTACATCGACCAAGTCCGCCTGCGCGCCCTGCGCGCATTAATGCGGGGCAACTGGCCGGCCGAATCGGCCGTCCCCGTATTGGTGCCCATGATTCACACAACCGCCTCAAGTGAACTCCGATCCGAGATTGCCTCGTGCCTGGTCATGTTCGGAAAGGAAGCAGTTCCGCTGCTCGTCACTGAACTGAAAACTGCGAGCGATGATTACTCGACGATCGGTTTCGTTGCTATCGTACTGAAGAACATCGGCAAAGATGCCCGTCCGGCCCTGCCGATCCTGAAGGAATTCGAGAAGAAAATGGATGCGGATTCAAATCGTGAAACCGCAGCCGCAGGCCTGGGCTACAGCATCTTTGAAGCGATCCAGAAGATCGAACCGGAGTACACCTGGCGAGGCTCCCTTGATAATCGCATCCAAATGGCCCGGGTAGACGTTCTGGAATTCGACCGAAGGCTGACAGCCTCCGCAGTCCCGGAATCAATCCGATCACTCCGCCAGCTCAAATCACTTTATCACGCTATGGGACGCGAATACCGAACCGATCTCCATGAGCATCTCGTAAAGTTGAGTGAGTCACCCATTGCACTCATCGCCGCAGCCACTCCGTATCTGGGCGCGATTCTGATCGGGCCCGATCCGGAAGAGTTGAAAGAATTTGATAATCGAGCCGTGATGGAATCCGTCCTCAAAAGTAGAGCCCGCACCCGCTTCAACGATTACCCCAACGAAACTCGTGTGTTGGCTGCCAAATTGCTCCACCGATTGGGGGCCGATGCCTATCCGGTCCTCCCCTGCCTCCAACTGGCGGTTCGAGACAAGGCCACAACGATTCGAAGACTCGCAGTAGAAACGCTCGCCACGATGGCCACCACCAATCAGACAGCCTTCGCCGCCATGCTACCGGCATTGACCGATTGGGATTCTGAAATCTCGAATTTTGCCCGCCAGCGGCTGCTCGAAATCAATCCATCCCAGCCAGATGTTTTGCGCCGTTTGACGGCCCGTAAAATCTCGAGCCAATACGTCGTGCCCGTTGCCGGCCTGTTCATCCTGTTCCCGCTGCTGCAACTGCTTGCCGTGGCCGGTCTCGCCATCGCCCTCGGGTCATTCAGTGCCGGAAA
>CALBIE010000030.1 GCA_937893495.1 uncultured Verrucomicrobiales bacterium
ACTGGCATATGAAGGGCAGGTGTTTACCCAATGCTACGTCGCCAGTCCGGATAATCTGGAAAACCGTGCCGCGCTACAGACTGGCCGCCATCCGACGCGGCTCAATCTGGCCACCAACGGTTCGCCAATCATTGAACCGGAATTCCCGACTGTCGGGCAGTTGCTTCACGCCACGGGATACAAGACCGGTTACATCGGCAAATGGGCGCTGGGTGTCCCCGGACATTTCAGTGTGCCGGAACGCAAGGGCTACGAGGAATGGCTCGGTTTGCTTCAGCCACGGGAATGCGTCGAGCAATTCCCCCTCACGGTGTTTCGCAACGATCCCGTCAACAAGTTCAATGGCGAAGCACCGCTCGTGTTCAATCGGGATGGCAAACGTGGCATGTACCTCCACGACGTGTTTACGAAAGCGGCGACAAACTTTGTGCGCATCTACCATCCGTACAAATACAACAAGTTTCAGCCGTTCTTCCTTACCGTGTCCTTTACGTTACCGAACCCCGTGGACTTCGAACCCGCGCCGACAAATACCTTTAACGCTGTGCCTTCCACGATGCCCTTCACGGGTGAGAAATGGCCGGCGGCGGAGAAGCAAAAGGCGGCCGCGATTGTGCGACTTGATCGGAGTGTTGGAACGTTGATGCAAGTGCTGGAGACCTACCGGCAACACACCAACACCGTGGTGTTTTTCACCAGCGATGGAGGTCCGTTCAAGGGCAGGGGAGTGACGCCAAAGTTTTTGCAAAGCGCCGGGCCGTTCAAAGGCGCCAAGGGTGACCTGGAGGAAGGTGGGTTGCGAGTGCCGCTCATCGTGCGCTGGCCCGGCTTCATCCCCTCCGGTCGCACGAATGATCTGGTGTGTTCGCAGATGGATCTGCTTTCCACGTCGTTGGAATTCGGCAAGACCGCGAATCCGAAAGGCGTTGATGGAATTTCGTTTCGCCCCTTGCTCATTCACGATAAGCAGACAAATCGACATAGTTTTTTGCACTGGGAAACCAGGGACGCCGTGGCGATTCGGAAGGGCGACTACAAGGGCACGAGAAAAATGGCGACGAATGACTGGACCGTGGAAGAAGTCGACACGCAATTGGCAAGGCAGATTGCAGCCTTGAAATCCAATCGCCCCACGGCGAAACAGTTCGAAGCCATCTGGGACTCACTGGGCAAGGCCGCGGCGCCGATTCGCGAGTGAACGGCGGTAACGCCGTCCTCCGGCACGCGACTCTCCAGAGTCGCAGAAACGCGCAAATTTCAAGTGGCCTGCGAAAACCTAAACGGCGCTTTGCTGCAATGCTTTCTCTCAGTCTGGCATGTCATAACGACCGCTGGCCTTTGGTATTGCACATTGGCCTGTAGTTACAGCAAGTGCAGGCGGTGGAAAAGTCGTCGGTCCGGTTTGTGAGTGAATTGCGAATGGCGTTACGCGGGAGAATTCTCACGCCGTAGCAGATGACGTAAGGAAGCTCATTTTAATAATTCCGCGCCCCAAACTATTCACCTGATTTGAGCTTCCTCACGTCGGCTGCTACGCTTTGAACGGACGGCTTGGTTGCTTCATTTCAGACCGTGCAAATACGCCACAACGTCCGCCAGTTCCTGTTTCGTCAGCACGGTGTCCATTCCCTGCGGCATGAGGGAGAGCGAACTGGGTAGTATCGATTTGATGCGGTTGCGCGGAATGGTCTGATATTGCCCGTTGGCGATGGCGAGTTGCACAACGTCGTTGCCTGACGAGAAAATCACGCCGGTCTGTGCCTCACCGTCAGTGGTTTCAATGGAGTAGGCTTCAAAATCGCGCGCGAGGCTGGCGCTGGGATACACGATGGCTTCCAGTAAATCCCGTTGCGTGCGAATGCGCCCGATTTGGGTGAGGTCCGGACCGACCTTGCCGCCCTTGCCGGCAACCTGGTGACAGACGGAACACACTGCCTTCTGTGAGACGAACACTTGTGCGCCGCGAACGGCGTCGCCTTTGGGCAGGGCGTCTTCCAACTGTTGCAGGTGCGTGACCTGATTGCGGCTCTGCTCCAACAGTTTTTCCACGAGTGGCTCGGCAGCCTGATAGACCTCGGGCGGATAGCGCAGCAGAAAGCGTTTCAATTCGTCCGGGGAAAGGTTGGCCAGGCCGGGTGCGTATTCGAGCGATTGCACCAGCGCGATTCCAACTTCCTTGTCGCGCGATTTCTCGAAGGCGTGAATCAGTTCCGGCAATTCGAGTGGTCCCGCGCCGGAAACGCGTTTCGCCAACGTAAGCAGTTGCGCCTTTACGAGTCGGGCCGCTCCGAGCAATCGGGCTGCCTCGCCGCGATCGCTGGCTGGTGTTTCGGGTGCGAGCAATCCTGTCGTCAATCCAAACGCGGCTGCATCCATGCTGCCGTTCTTGTTCGAGATGGCCGCCAGCGCCTTGACCCGCAACAGCGAAGGATTGCCCACATCGTTTCCGTATTCCGCGAGCTTGGAATCAAATTCAACTGCCTTGAGCGTCGTCAGTGCGGCGACGGTCCGGGACACGACTTCGTGACTGGATGAATTCAGATTGGCGCGCAACGGAGCGATCCAATCCGGTTCGAGCTTCACCCCCGGGCTCGCGCCAATCACGAGAGGCGCGAACTCGGTGGCCATTTTGGGATGATCCTTCCACTGGATGAGTCGGGTCAGCAGATTTCGCCCGGCGGATTGCGAGAGGTATGCGGGCAACAATTGTGCAAGTGTTTTAATGTGGCGCAATTGCGGGTGCCGGTCGTTGAAGATTGATCGTTCGAAATCCTCACATATCGCATCCGCCCATTCGGGATGGCGCGTGGCCACGGCGATGGCGGTCTCCTGAAGTTCATCGGACGAATGATGGAGCAGGGGAATGACATGCTTTGCGGCCAGCGGTTTGGCGTCAAGTTGATCGAGCACGGTCAATACCCGCGCGGAATGTCGGCCATTCGGATTCTTCAGACTGGCCAACAGTGGTTTCGGTTCGTTGAGTTGGATCAGCGCGTAAAGAATGGCGTGTTCAAGGGGGCGTGGCAGTTCGCGTCCAATTTGCTGCAAGAGATATGGAACGGCCGCTTTGTCGCCGGTTCGGCCAAGAGCCACCGCCGCCTCGCGTTGCACGGCGAGTGAATTGTCGCGCAATAGTTTTCTGAGCTTGCTGACCGGGAGGTGATTCGCGAACCCGCCCAGAGCGGTGCACGCGGACTGGCGGACGGATGCGGAAGAATCGGCCAGCGCATTACTCAGATGGGCCTTCGCGGCATCGCTTCCCAGTCGCGAAAGAATCCAGACGGAACTGCGCCGCACGCGTTCGCTGCCCTTTATCAGGCAGAGTCCAAGCGTGGCGGTCGTCTCGTCGGTCCCGCGTCTGGCGAGTTCTTCCGTGGCGCGTTCCCGAACGGCAAAGCGTTCGTCGTCGAGCAGCTTCGTCATCTTGACGGACGAGATTTGTTTCGAATCGATTTTCAATCCGCGTGGATCAGTCGGTCGCGCTGCCCCTTTGCGCCGAATGCGATAAATGGCGCCATTCGCTTCCGGCTTGGCAATCTGCGACGTTGGGCAGCCGATGCGAAACCAGCCGCCCGTATCAATCACAAGCAGTGAACCGTCGGCGTCTTCGAGCACGTCGGTGAAGTGAACGTCATTACTGTGAGCCTCCAGGAAGTCTTCTGGATCCGCGCGGAATCCCGCGCCGGCCCGTTCCATCCGCACGTGAGCCAGTTTATGAGTGTTGAAGTAGGTGATGAAGATGTTGTCGCGATAGCTCCTGCCGAATGCGGTCGAGCGATAGTGGGTGAGGCCAGAGACGGCGACGTGTCCGAAGTTGTAAATCTCCTTCAGCAAATCCCCCGTCCGCTTGAACTCGGCCACGACCGCCTGTTGGTCGTGGCGCGGATAGGCGCCGCCGTATTGCCAATGGACCAGGACATCACCGCGCGGTCGGCCGTAAAAGAGATTCACTGAGCCGAGGATTTCTCCTTCGGGCGTAATCGTCAGCTCAGTCGGGTTGTCCATACCGCCGCCGGCATGGACCTGAATGTCGCTGCCATCGGGTTTCATCGACCAGATGCGTGCGCCCTTACCTTTTGAAACCAGAGTCTTGCCGTCGCGCTGATAAACCTCGTGTCCTTTGCGGCCGTGACACCAATAGAGGCGACCATTGGGATGGAGGAATGGTCCATGGACATCGGCGGCATTGCCGGTGTAGACGAATCCGTCGGCGAGTTGCTCGCGTTTGTCCGCCACGCCGTCGCCATCAGTATCTTCGAGTCGCCATACTCCCGGTGGAGAGCAAACGTAAAGCGCGCCCTGGTGCCACAACCCGCCTTGCGGAAACGTCATCTTGTCGGCGAAGCGCGTGGATTTGTCGAAGAGCCCATCGCCATCGAAATCTTCGAGCAAGGTAATGTAGTTGGGAAGTTTTTGATCGAGTTCCGTGTTGCGAAGGTTGAGGCCTGCGGTTTCCGACACGAACAAGCGTCCGCGATCATCGAAGCCCGCCATGATCGGGTGATGCACCAGCGGCGGACCGGCAACTAGTTCGATTTCGAATCCGTCCGGCAATGTGAATTGCGGTGACTGAAATCCTTTCGCGATTAACTTCGCGCGAACCGTGACATTTTGCGGGCCGGCCAGCACACGCGAGGATGGAATGGGCAGGATGATGCAGACCGTGAGGATCAGGAGATAGCGTCTCATAGAATTAACCCGGATTTTGAAGCAAACTACGGGACGGTGAATCCGGTGGCAAGATTCGCTTTGGCTGATTCTGGCATCGCGACACTCCAACTGAGCCATTTCAGCATTTTGAATGACTGAATTGACAAGGGGAACCTTGAACAAGGCTCAAGGAGACATTGACCCACCGGTTATTCGGTTATGGAATCCGCATGGTCAGGCCGCCATCGATGGTGACTGTGTCACCGCAGATGTAATCGTTCTTCACCAGTTCAGCGATAAGAGTAGCGACCTGTTCGACTGTGCCTTCGCGATGCAGCGGAATTCGGTTGTCGAGATTGTTGCGGTAAACTTCCTCCGGCATGTCTTTGTGGAAACGGGTGCGAATGACACCGGGCGCGACACAGTTTACGCGGATGTTGTCCTCGGCCAGTTCGCGGGCCAATGCACGGGTCATGTGCGGAATGGCGCCTTTGACGGTCTGGTAGGGGATATGGGTGTGGACAGCCAGCTTTCCGGCCGTGGAGGAAATCGTGATGATGGCCCCTTCCTTTTTTGGTCTCATGTGTGGCACCGCAGCGCGAGCCAGGTGGAACAGGGCGTGGATGTGGATGTCAAAACCCTTCATCCAGGTTTCCGGACTCACCTCCAGCAGTTTACCCGGGACGAGTCCGCCGGCGGCGTGGATCAATATGTCGATGCCGCCGAGGCGTTCGACGGTTTCCGTTACCGAACGAGTGGCTTCTGCGGGCTCTGAAACATCCGCCAGAATCAATTCGCAGTTGCGCCCGAGGTCTTCGATTCTTTTCTTAGTGGCCTTCGCATCGTCATCGTCATGTCGCCCGTTGATGGCGATATGGGCACCCTGGCGGGCGAGTTCGATTGCGGCGGCTGCGCCAATACCTTTAGTGCCGCCAGTGATCAAGGCAACTTTGTCGGTGAGTTCCATGGACTGAGGATTTTGGAATTGGAGGTATCACGCAAGCAGGAAGATTAATGCTGCCAATTGCCGTGATTGGCAGCCGAATGCTGAATCAACTCAAAGGTCGGTGCTGAATCGACTATGACAAACCAATGTTGCATATGCGACATTGGTTTGTCATTGGTGGATTGAGGATGAGAAACAGGCAAGCGGAATCGCGACTTGGCTGGGAGCCGGAAATGCGTGAAACCGGGAACGGGATTTGCTAGTAAGTCGTTGTGCCTCGACAAGTTGCTGAAACTCAATCGGAGTCCGGATTGGAACTCTCGATTGTGATGCCCTGCCTGAACGAGGCGGAAACGGTGGGTGCTTGCGTGAACAAGGCGATCCAGTTTTTGAAGGAAAATGGCATCCGGGGTGAAGTGGTGGTCGCGGACAATGGGAGCACGGACGGTTCCCGGGAGATTGCAGCGAAAGGCGGGGCTCGGATCGTGCCGGTGGCGGACCGGGGTTACGGCAATGCGCTCAAGGGAGGGATTGCCGCCGCGAATGGAAAATACGTCATCATGGGAGATGCCGACGATTCTTATGATTTTTCGGCATTGAAACCGTTCGTCGAAAAGTTACGCGAAGGAGCGGAACTGGTGCAGGGATGTCGATTGCCGGCGGGCGGTGGTACGGTGAGTCACGGTGCAATGCCGTTTTTGCATCGGTGGTTGGGTAATCCGTTGTTTACGTATCTCGCAAGGCAGATGTTCCGGGCACCAATTAATGATATTTATTGTGGCCTTCGTGGGTTTACCCGGGAGCTGTATGATCGTCTTGGGATGAAATGCCGAGGCATGGAGTTCGCTACGGAGATGATCATCAAGGCAAGTCACTCTAGTGCGCGAATTGAAGAAGTGCCGATTACGTTGCACCGGGATGGTCGCAAAGATCAGTTGCCGCATTTGCGTACCTGGCGTGACGGTTGGCGAACGTTGAGATTTTTTCTGATCAGCAGTCCCCGCTGGTTGTTTTTCTATCCCGGCATTCTGGCACTGCTACTGGGCGTTCTGGGATACGCAGTGGCGATGCCGGGGATGACGTTTTTTGGCGCCACGTTCGACGCGCACACGTTGTTATTCGCCAGCCTCGCGCTGATGATGGGTTATCAATCGGTTTTGTTCGCCGGATTGGCCTGGAAGATTGCCGCCGATGTCGGGTTGGCAGCGGTGAATGAAAAATGGTTGCGAGTGATGGGCTCGATTCATTTGGAGCGGGGGTTGCTGTATGGAGTGCTGATGGTGTCGGGTGGAATGGCGCTCCTGGTTGCTGCGGTCGGCCAGTGGCAGGCAGTCGAATTCGGCAGTTTGGATTATGCGCACACGATGCGCTGGGTGATTCCGGGAGTCACGTTGACTGCGCTTGGATTTCAAACTGTGCTGGCGAGTTTTCTGGTGGCGCTGATGGGGTGGGGAAAGGCCGAGCAGTGAGCGAATTGCGACCCGTGTCGGAATTGACCGAGGACGAAAGGTGGATGGAATGGGAAAAGGCCTACTGCCGTTTTGAAACGCCGGAAGAGGAAGTTCGGAAATTTTTGAAACGGTTACAGCATTTGGGCGCGCAGGCTTGGCCACTGGAATCACGAATCGTTGAAATCTTTTGCGGGCGCGGCAACGGAATGGTGGCGTTGGAGCGCATGGGTTTTACCGGGGTTGAGGGACTGGATTTATCCGCTCGACTGCTCGATCAGTATTCGGGGCCGTTCCCATGCCGGACTGGCGATGCGCGGAGTCTGCCCTATCCGGACGCCAGTCGCGACATCGTCATTGTTCAAGGTGGGCTGCATCATTTGGAAGTGCTGCCCGACGATATGGATCGGGTTGTCGATGAGGTCTGGAGGGTTCTACACACCGATGGGAGGTTTGTGGTCGTGGAACCCTGGAGAACCCCGTTTCTGAATCTGGTCCACGGAATTGGCGGCATTGGCCTGGCGCGATGGGCCTGGGATAAGCTGGATGCGCTGGAACGAATGACCGAACTTGAACGAGTTACGTACGATCAATGGCTACGGCAGCCCGATTTGATTCTTGAATCATTGAACCGACGATTCGGTGTAGAAAAGAGGATTATCGGATGGGGGAAATTGAAATGGGTTGGCTGCAAGAAAGTGGGCAGCACGACCTTGTCAGGATGTGACACAACAAGCAGGCGTCCATGAAAAACCGACGCGCATTTTCGCATCATACTCGCTGGGAATGGCTCCCTTGGGTGTTTGTCGTTCAGGTCGTCTTGCTGGTGATCGCGGGCGCACGGAATTTGGCGACACTGAATCCCGACGGTATCGCTTACATGCGCATCGCCAGCTATTATGCGGTGGGAAAAGCGGACCTGGCAGTGACGGGCTACTGGGGACCGTTGTTGAGCTGGTTAATGGTGCCGCTACGGTGGATGGGTATTTCGGAGATTGTATGCGCCCGGTCGGTGATGGGTTTTTCCGCAGTCGTCTTTCTCCTAGGATGTGTCCGATTATTTCGCGCGTTCAAACTTCCGTGCATTGCCCTGACTTATGGGGCCTGGATCTGCGCGTTATTCAGCGTGTTCGCTTCGGTGCGCAACATCACGCCTGATTTGTTGATGGCGGGATTGACCGGGCTTGCGATTGCACCAATGGTCAATGGTCTCTGGCTGTCGCGAATACGGTGGGCGGCGGCATCGGGCGGATTCTGGGCGCTGGGATATCTCGCGAAGGCAGTGGCGTTCCCATGGGCCATTCTTGTGTCGATAACCTACGCATTAATTTGGTTCTGTCTGGGCCGGGCAAACGGGTTGTTGGTAGGGCGTGGATTGGGAATGGCTGGGCTGGTGTTCTTATTGATCGGTGGGAGTTGGATGGGAGTATTGTCCACAAAATACGGGAAATTTACCTTTTCCACCACCGGGCCGATTGCGCATGCAATTGCCGGGCCACCGGATATGCCACGCTATCACCCGACTTTCACGACGATCCATATTCCCGAGCGAGGCCGCCTCACAAGTTGGGAGGAACCCTCGGAAATGCCGTATCGATTCTGGAAACCGTGGGAGAGCAGGGACTATATGATGCACCAGGCGACCGTGATGATGGGGAACAGCGGGGTGTTTTTGCGCTGGACCACGGGAGTGGATTTGACGGCCCTTCGCCGGATCGGCAAGGATGACGGTGCAGCAATTTTGCTGCGATTTATTCCAGGATTTGACCTTTTCGCACTGTGCCTCCTGGGGATGGGGTGTTGTTTTTGGATTGACTCGGATCGCCGCCGCCGGTTGTTTCGAGAGCGGTGGCGTTGGGCTGTGTTCCCGGTGATTGGCCTGGCACTCTTGTACCTCCCGTTCTATGTAGGGGAGACGGATCGGCGTTATTTCTATCCGGTTTATCCATTTTTCTGGATTGCGTGCTCCGGATTCTGGAGTTGGCTGATTTCCCGTCGATTTGAACGGTCTGGCGTGCGATTCAAGCGAGCTTTGATCCGGATTATTATCGTCTCTTTTGGCGTACCTTCACTGATATGGTGTGCTGCGGCAGTTCATGGAATTCCGAATCCGGCGGTAGCGGTGGCAAAAGCAGTGGCGACGGAGCTCCGGATCCGTGGTTTGAATGGGGCGGTCGGAGGAAGCGGTCTGTGGCCGGGAGGACGGACGGGTCTTTACGTTGCCTATTACCTCGATGAACCCTGGTTGGGTGATGAATCGGAGAATCAGGTTGGAATGTGGAGTCGTTCCGAGGCGCGTGTTATAATCGTTCCTGCGGGTCAAAAAGAGAATGCCTCCGCAAATCCGGCCCACGGTTCATTCAATATTTTAAGTCCCACTGACGACCAGCCCCAGTGGCGAGCCTTCGCAAATCGGTATACGATTCTGGTCCGTCGGTCGTTCTGATTTGACGAGATTCCGATTTTGGCTACCATCTCGACGACCTGAGTTAAAGGTTGGGTCGTTACGAATCAAAAATAAATTGACGAGTTGGCAGGCTGCCCTGAGCATTCCTGACCGGCTGAGAGTGGGGTTTAAGTATGGAATTTTGGTTGGAAACTCCGGAAGGAGAACAGTTCCCATTGCAGGGCAACTGTTCTATTGGACGTCTTCCCGCGAATACGTTGGCCATTGCGGACAGCGAGATTTCGCGGCGGCACGCGCTTATTCATGCACAGGGGGAGGGCGTGTATTACCTTGTAGATCTGGGCAGCAGGAACGGGACTATCCTTAACGGCACGCGGGTGCGGATGCCGACGCAGTTAAAAGAGGGTGATTCCATTCAAATTTCGACGACGACGGTGGTATTTCACCAGAGCGAGGCCTCGGAAGAAGAGGACGAAGAGGCAATGATGACCATTGCCGCAGCGAACACAGCCAAATCAGGCATGTGTTGGCTGTTGGTTGCGGATATCGTTGGATTCACCAACCTGAGTCAGCAGATGGATCAGGACGAAATGTCGCAGATGGTCGGCAAATGGATGCTCGCCTGCAACACGATCATCGATGGGAATAAAGGTCATATCAATAAGTACCTCGGTGATGGATTTCTGGCATTCTGGCCGTTGGACATCACGCCGGCCGAGACGATTGCCACCGCAATGAATAAACTCCGGGAGTGGCAGAATAGCGTCGATATGCCATTCCGAATCGTGATTCACTACGGTCAGGTGCGAGTGGACAGCGAGGTATCTGCCGGAGAGGACAATTTGATCGGGCCGGAGGTCAATTTTGCCTTCCGAATGGAGAAGGTCTGCGGGGGGCTAAACCAATTCTGTCTGCTCAGCGAACCAGCGGCGACCGAACTACAGGAATACTTTGAAATGGTCGATCAGAGTGGGCATCCACTCAAAGGCTTCGAGGGCGAACACAACTTCTATTCCACGCTTTCGAACGAGTCGTAGTCGCGTGAGTCGCCCGGATTAAGCACTTCAGTTTCGCGCGTCCCAGTCTTTCCAGAAGGTGGTAGGTGTGGTTGCTCCACTTACCCAATCATCCAGTCTTACACGGTAACTGATTCGTTTTAACTTCGGCAGCTGCCTCAAAGTTATTACGCTGGGCGAAGGAAACGGAATGGAGAGGTGTTCGAGTTCCTGGCAATACCACAGCGGATTCAAATCGGGTTGGGTTGGACACTCGTCAAGGCGGAGTTCCGTAAGTGGCATGTTCTCGAGCGGTTTCACGCTGGTTATCGGGCATTTGGATAGATTGATTTTCTTGAGAGGAGCACCGCGCAGTGGGCTGAGGTCACTGACCTTGGTGTTAGCGAGATCCAGGAGATCTTTGAACGGAGCGCCGCGCAGTGATTCGATATTCTCCACCTTGGTGTCAGACAATAACAAAGTGTCCAGTGGCATCCCTGCGAGCGGGCCAATGTCAACCACGGGTGTCCAGCGGAGATCCAGATACGTCAGCGGCATATTCTTCAACGGGGACAAGTCGCTAACGCGGACTTTATAGAGCAGGAGTTTCTGGGTCCGTTTGCCTTCGAGTGCATTTACTTTGTCAATCAATGTCCGGTTCAGTCCGACTTCCTGAGTCAGCGGCGAATCTGCCAGCGCGTCTATGCTCCGCACGTTGCACTCATTGGCACTGAAAAAATCGAGCGGCATGCCTTTGAGCGGATCCACTTTGATCACTTTTGATTTGTCGACGTTCAACCATTCCAACGGCATCCCGTTCAAATCCTTGAGATCGCGTATCATGGTGTTCGAGATGTCCAGATGCTTGAGCGGCATGCCCACCAAAGGTTCGAGCGAAGTCACTTTTGTTCCGCTGAGATCGAGCCATTCAATTTTGTCCATTCCCTGGATCGCGGCAAGGTCAGTCAATTCAAGGCATCCGGCCAAACTTAATTTCCGGAGATCAGCAAGATTCTTCAACGGAGCCAAGTCACTCACGGCAGTTCCGCTGAGGTCGAGTTCTTCGATCGGAGAACCATCCAAGGGTGATAGATCGCGGATACTTGAGGCATTGGCCAGATTAAGGGAAACGGGGTTAATGCCCTTGACGGCCTCAATGCTGGAACTGGTCGTGCCGCTCAAGTCCAGGTGGAATCCGCTACTATCGCGGGTAAGAGTGCCCTTCAGATTTGCTTGCTTAAGTTTTTCTCGATATTCCTCAATCAATCCTTCGTCTTCCTTTGCCAGAATCTGTGAAATGACGAACGCTTCCGCAATGCGGTTCTGGGCGACCATATCTGCGTGCAGGTCTCGGTAATTCTTGATGCTGACTTCGCCCGTTGATTTCTTGTTGCTTACGATCCCTGCGGTCGTGGCGGAGTTGATTTGCGCGAATTTGTGCGTTGGATCCATCTCGTAGGCCAGCTTGTATTGCGCATAGGCCTTGTCGAAATCCAGTAATCCCTGATAAATGTTGCCCTTGGTGTTATAAAAGTCGGCATTGCTGTCGTCCAGAGCGATGGCGTAATCAATTCGCTCAAGGGCGTTGGTGAACTCACGTCGGCGAATGAGCGATTTGGCGACCGATTGAAAGGCCGGTGCAGTTTTTCGCAGTTCTTCGACCTTTCCTTCCGCTTCTTTTCGCGCTTCGTCAGCCTGGAAGGCCGAAAGTTTAACCTTGCCGATGAAGGCGACGCCGGTTCCGAAAATTGCCGCAATGATAAGGAAGATAAAGAAGACTTCCTTTTTGTTCCGCTGCATCAGCAATTTCACCTGTGTGAACAATCCCGCATCTTCCGCCATGGTGGCGTATCCACCCTGATAGGCGGCGATGTCCCCCTGCAAGGCTTCGACGAATTGGTAGCGATCGTCGTTTGCGTAGGCCATGCACTTCATCGCCACGGCTGAAAGCGCGGAGGGGATTTTGCCATCCGGACAATGTGGGGCCGCAAGTCCCGTCGGATTCTCAATTGTCTGAGAGTTGTAGCTGATCGGCGGCATGATGTCGCTCGTCGTTACGCGGGTCAGGATCTCGTCGAGATTCGATCCGGTAATCGGCGGATGCAGCGTGAGGATGACGTAAAGGATTCCGCCCAAGGCGTAGATATCCGTGCGGCCGTCAAGGTCCTCCACACGTCCCTCGGCTTGCTCCGGGGCCATGTAGTTGGGTGTGCCCTTCACCTGTCCGGCCATCGTGGCAAAGCCGTCGGCGCCCACGGGCAAGGGGCCGTCCAATTCGGATGTCGTCGCGGCGTCTGCCGCTGCGCCTTCGGGTGTGAGTACTTTTGCCAGACCCCAGTCGAGGATCAATACCTCGCCGAATTCTCCGACCATCACATTATCCGGTTTCAAGTCCCGATGAACGACGAGTCTTGAATGTGCGTAGGCCATTCCGTCACAAACTTTCTGGAATACGGTCAACAGCTTGGCGATGGGATAGCGCTCAATGGTATCTTCGTTGCCGTCACGAATCTCTTTGAGAATCTCTCGCAAAGTACGGCCCTCGATCATCTTCATCGTGTAATAGATGGTGCCGTCGGCAGCCACACCGATATCGTGGAGGGGCACGATGTTGGGATGCTCCAGTTGGCCGGTGATCTGGGCTTCGGTCACGAAACCGTAAACCGATTCCGAGGTTGCGTCGGCGCTGTTGAGCATGACTTTGAGCGCGACCTCTCGCTGCAAATTGTTGTCAAACGCACGGAGGATTGCCCCCATTCCGCCAGTGGCGACAACTGAGTCCAACGAATAGAATCCGGTGCCAGGGGTTGTTTGCGGATAATAATCCTCCTCGGTCTGGCTGCCTCGTGCTTGCAGGTAGTGGGTAATGGTAATACTGCCGCGCCCGGCTTCCATTTCGAGCGTCGGTTTAAGCTGCTGCAGAAGTTGTTCTGCCGCTTGACGTTGCGGATTGGCCTTGGCTGCGGCTTTTGCCTTAAATTTGATCATCGGATCTCGGATTGTTCAAAGGGCTAATCAGGCTAGGGGACGGACACGGGGTTGGCCAGTTCAAACTGGGGCAATTTGTTCACCAAATCAGAGGGGGTAGGTCCGTGCGGATAATTCGGGCAACCAGTGACAATATGGCTATTCGCGCGGACTACGATGTAACAGGAGAGATTCGAATTCCACCGTTCGCGTGCCCGAGTCGCTCGCCCAGATTTCCAGGGCGATCAGGCCACGTTCAGGAAGTGTTCCCGGATCCAATTCAAACTCATGACCGCCAGCGGGTGGCACGATGTGGCGGATCGAAGCATCACTGACTTTAATAATGCAATAGCTGCCCCCATCGCGACCGAAAACGTCGGTGCTGCGCAAGCGCATTACCAGTTCACGCATACCGGGCGATTTCCCGATTAGTAATCGGTTACCGGGCCGGGCTGGTCGGGAAAGTTCCCGGCGACGATTCTCCGGCACGCCATGAAGACCACCTCGTGGTGAACCCAGAATCACAGCCGGGCCAGCGACGGCTGGTTGGCCTGGGCGTTGATCGACCTGGGCGACTTTACACCGGTAGAACAGTCCTGAATTGCCGGTGCCTGCGGAGTCGCTCGATTCCCGAAACGCAAAGCCCAGTTCGAAGTCGGATAAAGGCAGGTTTTCCAGAATCAAATACGATCTGGTTTCGCCACCCGGTTCAGCGGTGACACTTCCAGTAATGATTCCGTCTTTGATTTGCCAATTCGGGTCATCTGCTTGCCACCAGCCTTTGGATTCACGAAACCGACTTGGCTGATCTTCGAACATCTTTGTTGTGAGGACCGTGCAGCCGTATAAATCATTTTTCCCAAAAATCCGAACGACGCCGGCACCGAGCTCCGTCAATTCGGGTGAATCGCGACCGTGCGGAGGTAGCTCGGTTGCCATATTGTTGTTGCGCCTGCCGCCTTGCCGATTTCGCCTGAACAGGAACGCTACCCCGCCAGCTAGTGAAAGGCTCACAAGTCCTCCGGCGATCCATTGCCTCCGGTTCGGGTGAACATTGGTCTGCGCATCTGTTTCTGAGGCAAAGTCCTCCACGTCTTCCCGCTCTGATTCGGCGAGATCGGGGTCTTTGCTGGTCGAAGGAATTGGATTCGTTGAAGAAGAGAACTCCGCGGATTGCGCGCCGAATAATTGGCTCGAAAGGGTCTTTGGCTCGATAGACTCGCCCGTCGCCAGACCGATCCACTCGGCCACCGTGCGGGCGCTTTGTGGCCGTTGGTCAGGTTCTTTGGAGAGACAGGCCATGATCATTGCCACGACATCACTTGGCACCGGGTTCTCGACGTTGAATTCAAGAAGTCGTTCATCCAATGGCTCAGCGGCAATGTTTCGAACTTGATGAATGACATCTCCGCGAAAAAACGGGGGTTTGCCGGAGAGCATTTCGTAGAGCAGTGCGCCGAGGGCATAAATGTCATCCGTGACCCGCGGTGTGCGGCCATCCATTTGCTGGGGACTCATGTAGGCGGGAGTGCCGCTCGTGTTCCCTTGGAGACTGACGCGGCTCAGCGAGTCGCCGACTACAGCCGCAATTCCGAAATCGGCCAACTTCAACCGGCCGGAGTTATCCATCATCATATTGCCCGGTTTCAAGTCACGATGAATGATCCGTTCGCTGTGGGCGTATTCAAGTGCTTCGCAAAGTTGCTGCACCATCGGTTTGAGTTCCTCCCACGGAAAAGTCCGATTTGTCTTCTGCGTTTTGAGATAAGAAAGAGTTTGCCCGTCAACGAATTCCATCGAGATGAATGGTGCTTCATCCTTAAACTCATGCAGATCGTGGATGCGAATTATGTTCGGATGCGCGAGCTTGCGGCTGCGAGCCGTTTCGCGGCGCATGTCATCGAGCATGGAAGGGTCCATCTGAATCTCAGGCGGGAGAAATTTGAGCGCCACTTGCTCGTCGAGTCGCTCATCGAGCGCCAGCCAGACGACGCCCATGCCTCCCTTGCCCAACTGCTGGAGCAGGACATAGCGACCGGCACCCACCGGCATGCCG
Source organism: uncultured Verrucomicrobiales bacterium (assembly GCA_937893495.1). GTDB lineage: Bacteria > Verrucomicrobiota > Verrucomicrobiia > Limisphaerales > JAYPXF01 > CALBIE01. The sequence goes on from CALBIE010000030.1 coordinate 15,470, forward strand.
CCAACCAGAGCATTGAGGTTGTCTGCCACGAAATTCCTTTAGCGAGACGGGTCCGGATTTGCGAGTCTTAATGCTTACAGGATCCTGCTGAGGCGACGATTTCCGGGATCGTTGTGATGCATAAAACGGTTTCTCTGATTGCCATTGACAGAGCGCGTCCGAAGAATTGCGCGAGCGATTCTGGAATTGGGTTCATGAAGAGCGCTTGCATCTATCGAGGGCAGCACTCCCTGTTTGAGTTCGCCATTGCTCGACAAGGCCGCAGAAAATTTGAATTTGAGGAGCTATCAATCCCCACCAAGCACGAGGGGGAACTGGGCGTGTGGCGACTGATTCTTTGGAAGTAACCCGCCGGTTACGCGGTGAACATTTCCAGGAAAGGGGGAATGTGCGAGAGCGTGGGGCGCGCTAACAGCCTGTTCAAAAACTGGATCTTTGGTAGCAGCCGAGGTAACGAGGCTCAAACTTCTACAGCAAAATCAATGGGATCAGAGCCTCCTCACGTCGGCTGCTACATTTTTACGGTCGGCTAAATCTGCTGCACGACCTTCTGGTAGCAATCCGGGCAGATACCGTGCGTGAATTTTGCCTGCGAGTGTTGCGAGATGTAGGCCTCCACCTCGTGCCAGTAATTGCGGTCGTCACGAATCTTTTTGCAATAACAGCAGATGGGGAGCAGCCCCTGCAATTGCTTGACGTGTTCGATGGCGGACTCGAGTTCCTGCACCCGCTCGGCGAGTTCGTGCTGGAGGTGAACCACCCGCGCTCCGACCTGAATGCGGGCCTTCAGTTCCTCCTGATCGAATGGCTTCGTGATGTAATCGTCCGCTCCGGCTTCGAGCCCCTGTACGATGTTGGATTTCCCGCCGCGAATGGTCAGCAGGATCATGTATAACGGCGAAATTTTGAGTTGGTGTCGTGCTCGACAACAGAGTTCAACGCCGTCCATGCCGGGCATCTGCCAGTCGATGATCGCCAGTCGAGGCGGCTTCTCATGCTGCAAGGCTTTCATCGCCTCCTCGCCATTGGACGTGACCTCCACTTCATACTGCCAGCGCGTCAGCAAATCTTCCAGGATTCGCCGCACCACCGGATCATCTTCAACTATCAGAACTTTCATGCGTGGCAACCGTGAAGATTCTTTAGCCCGATTTATCCACGAAGTCAAAGCACTGGTTTGGATTATTTCATTCCGACTTTGCTTGACAATCCAGCACGTGCATGATGACCGCCATCAATGCAATACCGGCGTTTTGGTCGAACCGAAATTCAGATGCCTGTCATCTCCTGTGGTGGCATGCGTTATCAACACAAATGGCAGGATATCCCCCCCGGAGACGTGCCATTGGAGGGTCAGAAGAACGTCGAAGCCACGATCCATCGAGCTCTGGAACTCGGCATCAATCACATCGAGACGGCGCGTCTCTACGGCAGTTCGGAAATGCAGTTGGGCTGGTTGCTGCCCAAACTCCCTCGCGACAAAATCATTGTCCAAACCAAGGTTGCTCCACACGCCACGGCCGAGGAGTTTCTCAAGACCTTCGACCAGTCCTTGAAATATCTCGGGCTGGACTATGTGGATCTGCTCTCGTTGCACGGTGTCAATAATCGCCAATTCCTCGAATGGTCGTTGAAACCGGGTGGGTGTCTGGAAGCGGCCAAACGCCTGCGCGAACAGGGACTCTGTCGGCACATCGGTTTCTCCACCCATGCGACGACGGATATCATTCTCGAAGCGGTCAATACGGGCGAATTCGACTATTTCAACGTCCACTGGTATTTCGTGAATCACCTGAACTGGCCTGCGATTGAGGCGGCGAACCGTCACGACATGGGCGTCTTTATCATCAGCCCGAATGACAAGGGTGGAAAGCTCTACGCTCCCCCGGAAAAGCTGGTCAAGATGTGCGCGCCATTGTCGCCCATGCAATTCAACGACCTGTATTGCCTGGCCCGACCGGAAGTGCACACGCTCAGTTGCGGCGCGTCCAGGCCGGGCGATTTTGATGAGCACGTCGCCGCGCTCGAACACGACGACTCCATTGGCGAAACGATTGCTGCAATAGAGCAACGGCTCCGTTCCGAGATGGAACAATCGCTCGGCGCGGATTGGTGTGCCCGCTGGTTTGAAGGACTGCCGCACTACGTCGATGTTCCCGGTGAAATCAACATCTCGGAAATTCTGCGCCTGTGGATGCACGCAAAATCACTCGACCTCGTGGACTGGGGGCGCATGCGTTACAACCTGCTGGGGCAGGGGGATCACTGGTTTCCGGGCGAGAATTCGGCGAAGGTGCGTGACCAGAATTTGACGGCAACGTTAAGTGACAGTCCGTTTAAGGAGCGCATTGCGGATATTCTCGCGGAGGCGCATGACATGCTGTACGACAAACCGGTTCAGCGATTGAGTCAGAGTTGAGTCGCGAAGTGCCATGAAGAATTGGAGTTGGAGAGAGCTGGGCGTTGTAACCTGTTGTTTGGCGGGGCTCGCTTTGCTGGTGCCGGGAGGCTGCCGCGCGGCCCGAGCGAAAGCGGAGGCTTTCAAGTGCGTGAATCAACAGCGTGCAATGGCCCTCGCGTTCAAGGTTTTCGCCAATGACAATGATGATCTCTTTCCTTACGAAATGACCAACTCGCTGGCTTACGACAACAGCCGGGAGGCGTGGTTGCATTTCCAGACACTGTCGAACGAACTCGGTACACCCAAGGTATTGATGTGCCCCGCCGACCACGAGCGGGAGTCGAATATGGCTTCAGTATGGGGTCCATCGATCGAGCCGAAGCGAGTCGATCTGCCAAGCAAGGGCAATCGCGCTGTCAGTTACTTCGTTGGAATTCGTGCCGACGAGTCTATTCCCTCCTCTATTCTCCTCGGCGACCGGGATGTGGAAGCACCCGCGGAACGGCTGGACGGGCGGGTACTGCGTATCACGCGTCCGTCACATCTTCGGTTTACGGGGCGGTTGCATCCGAATTGGGGCTATGTTGCTATGGCAGACGGTTCGGTGCAGCAGTTCACGGAACCCGTCCAGAAGAATTACCCGGGAACGAACCTCCTTTTGCTGCCGCTGTTTCGATAAGCTCTGTCATGCAGGCATCTCGCCTGCGTGACCTGTCGTATTTCCAATCCGAGCGATCGGAAAGGTCTCGGCTGATTATTGCAGGCAGACGACCTATGCAGACTGGAAGCCCGCGCTACGAATGAACCGTCACTTCGCAAACAACTGGCTGATGTCCTTGAACGCCTTGAACTCAAGCGCATTGCCGGCGGGGTCGAGGAAGAACATCGTCGCCTGCTCGCCGACCTGGCCTTGAAAACGGATGTAGGGTTCGATCACAAACTGGATTTGCTGAGCCCGCAACCGTTCTGCCAGTGCCTCCCATTGTTCCCACGCGAGCACCACGCCATAATGAGGCACGGGAACTTGATGACCGTCCACCGGGTTGTGATGCAACGCAACCTGTTCGTTTTTCGGTTTGTAATGAACGACAAACTGGTGGCCGAAGAGATTGAAATCGATCCAATGCGTGTCGCTGCGGCCCTCCGGGCAGCCGAGCACTTCACCGTAGAATCTTCGTGCAGCGGCAATGTCGTCCACCGGGACGGCAACATGAAAGGGTGGAATAGTGGGATTCGACATGGGGTTGATTGTATTGACGCAATACTCCGATCAACGGGTCAACTTCTGAATCAGGAAATCTGCCGGGTCCTGATAGGGAGTTTTGACACCTGGCCAGACGACGTGACAATTCACGCCGAGTTCATCGGTTTTCTTTTTCAGAGCCAACCCGAAATTGACATGGTGAATGCTCCTCCATCCCGTTGCCTTCGCAATTGAAACACAGCGTCAATCCATCCGGTGAGAGCCAGGGACCGAACTCGGTGTCTTTGGTGTTGATGGCTGATCCCAGTTTAGTCATGGCCGGTGTCATTCCTGCTGGCGATGGCGTATTTGCGGCTTGACCAGCCTTGAGCTCGCGAACGCGGATGTTCTTGAACTCGGTCTTCGTCGGAAATTGCTGAAAGCCAATCCGGCCACGGCGAATCGCGGCATCCTTGCCGGTCAATCGTGTTTCGAGAATTTTGACACCGTCGTGCCAGCCAGTGATTCGCGGGCCACTGGCAACGATACGAACCAGGTGCCACACGTCGGCTTTCGAGTCAACCCTGCCCGTGGGCGCGGCTCGCTTATACAATGCCCCGCATTTGGTCATTGGGGCTCCGCCGCCCCGCTGATTAGCATCGTCAAGCAATTGATATTCCAGAAAATCGGTGCCAATGTCGTTGCCAGTCGGGAATGCGCGCAGGAAAACTCCGCTGTTGCCTCGTTTGGCGAGGCGGTATTCCAGTTCCAGTTCGAAATCATCGTAATCCTTCCGGGTCCCGATCCAGCCTCGTCCGTTTCCGACACCCGTGAGGATTCCGTTCTCAAGCCTCCAGGTGCCGGTACCAAATTCTTCCAATTCCTTTTTTGTACCGGAACTCAGCAGTTCCTTCCATTCACCTGCCTGGTTTGTGGCTGCTTGTTCTGACGGCCCGCTTCTCTTCGTTCCTTCTTTCCCCGGCTTGGCCGGTTTGAAAATCATCCAGCCGATGATTGCCAGCAGAACGACGGCACCGCTCGCGATGCCAAGGATCATTTTCCGTTTCGAATCCGACGCTGCATCATCGTCAGCGCTTTCGTCTGAGTCCGACCATGCAGATTCGTCGTCCGGTTTTTCGCCACGCAGGGAATCCGTATCAGCCGCCTCGGCCTGATCTTCCGCAATAGCCGAGTCCATGGTTTCATCAAATGCATTGTCGGCCGGACTCGCCGGGTCGCCTGGCGGTAGTTCATCCAACGCATCCGCCGTTGCTGACACATTGCTTTCCTCTTTGGTGGCGGAATTAATTACAAATTTCTTTGTAGGAGAAACCGAGTCGGGAATATCGGCTATTTCTCTCAATCCAGCGTCATCGTCCATCGGCAGTAGCATGGATTGCAGTGAAGATATAACCTCGGTCATTGACTGAATCCGGTCTCCAATCTTTTTCGCCACCATTCGCTGAAAGATATGATCCAACTCCCTGGGAATCTTCGGATTGATTTCGCAGAGCGAAGGGATTGGTTTTTCCCGATGGGCAATGAGCCGGGCCATCATCGAATCACCTCGATAAGCAGATTTGCCAATCAGCAAATAATAGAGCGACATCCCCAGGCTGTAGATGTCGGCCCGGGCATCGGCTGACTTGGCGTCTTCCGCCTGCTCGGGCGCCATGAAATCCACCGTGCCCATCGTGGCATTAGTCATCGTCAATTCGGCCTGCTCCGTTTCTGACTCGAATCGAGCCAGGCCCATGTCGAGAATCTTGACCGTGCCATTGTTGTCCAGCAGCAGATTGCCCGGCTTGATGTCGCGATGAATCACCCCCTGCGAATGCGCGTATTCCAGACCACGGGCGGTTTGAATAACGCATTCGATGACCTGGGCGATACTCAGCAAGCCGCGTTTTTTGGTGATCCAACTGAGGTCATGCGCGTCCACATACTCCATCACGAGGAAGTGCGAGCCCTCTACCTCGTCGGCGTCAAAGGCGGTGACGATGTTCGGGTGATTCAATCGCGCGGCGGCCACGACTTCCCGGTGAAAACGGGCAATGGTGCTCGCATCATTGCTCACCGATTCAGGTAACACCTTGAGAGCGACAATCCGTTGCATGCGACGATGCCGGGCTTTCCAGACAACGCCCATGCCGCCACGTCCAAGTTCCTCGAGGATCACGTAGTTACCGAAGACCAGACGCTGCACGTTGTTTTCCCAAATTGCCGAGGCCTGAAACGGTGTCAACCAGTTGATGCGAAGGAGTTCCTTGATGATTTTTTCACCCGAGACATTTTGGTCCACGGACGAAATCGAAGAATGGAGCGTCTCCAACTCATCCTTCGCGAATACGCCACTATTCTCAATGCGGCTCAGTATATCAGCAGATGTCGTTTCCATGCCTCGTCCCAATCAGAATGATTCGCGAATTGGGAAGAGTCTAAACGGGCGGAATGGAGCGTCGAGCTATTTGGTAGTGGTCCGACTATTGGGCCGGGATGAGAA
>CALBIE010000031.1 GCA_937893495.1 uncultured Verrucomicrobiales bacterium
TTACCGCCAATCTCTTTGGCACCACGATGAACAGTTATCGTCATGCCTATACTTTGATACCATAGGGGGTGGGACAATGGCGGTCCAAGGCACTGAGAAAAGTGAAATTATTTTCCGATCCCAGTGCGAGACGAGATGAACCGGAAACTGGGAAAGGCCGACTACTCCGCCCCGGAGAATCCTGCCTTGAACACGCCCATCAGTTTTGTCAGGGAAGGGTTCGGGGTAAGACAGCCTTTGCCCAACCAGTATTGGCAGAATGCACGGCATGAATCGCAAGACCTTCCTCCAGTGGTTGGGTGGCATTGCCGCCTTCGGCACGCCGTCCAAGATGCTCGACGCGGGCGGGCAACCATCGGCGATGAGTCTGGAGGACCTCGACCCCTCGCTGCTGCATTGGCTGCGTCAGCCGAGAATCCCCGTCCTGGAAGCGGTGGATGAGAAAACCCGCTGGTTGATCGCCGCCACCCTGAACCGCTGGACCGTTGATTTCGTGTATACGGGAGGGAGTGAACCCGGCCGGAGTCGGACGGTGTCACCCGGACTGGTGTTTCGGGTGGATTCGTCAGGTCCCGTTTACATCCAGGGGTATTGTCACGTTCGGAACGAGGAACGGGTGTTCAGGGTGGAGCACATCCTGCCGGGTTGGATCATGAATTGAACCCGTCTCCTCGAAACCAAGAAAACGACCACCGATGCAAACCCGGATGTGTGTCCCATCCCACACAGCCCTTGATCAACGCTCGCTGTCGAGAAACCTTTCCAGAATTCGCCGGGTGCGTCGATAGCCCGAGTCTTCCTTTTCAACTGCGTCAAGCGAATGCACCGGGAGGATGCACCAATCCGCAACGTCCGGCATGGACACATTCCACCACCGGCCGGACCGTTCGATCCAGTATTCGACGGGCCGGTCGTCGTCCGCCTGTCGCGACGGCCAGAACACTTCGTCGTTCAGCGCGGGCGGGTTCCACTCACGCCCGTCGGACGCACAGGTAATCGTGGCGCCCTTCCGTCGAAACAGGCGCAGCAAACCGTGCTCCGCAACCTTGCCGAGCGCAATCACTGCGCCACTTCGCGAGTCCAAAAGGCGCTGCCACGTCCAGTCTTCGGCGGCCTTGACGTAGTCGTTGTAGAGAAGGTGATAGAGCCTGCGAGCCGGTGTCTCTCCCAGATGTGAACCATCCAGCCGTTCGTCGCCGTATTGGTCGTCTCCCGATCTTTGACACCGGGTTACAAATGAACCCCGGCACAAATTGAAATAGCAGATATCGGCCGCCGTCCGGAACGGAAACAGCAGGGATTCGATCTGGGTGAAGTGGTTGAAGTCGCCATCACGGAGAATCTGTTCGGTGAACGTCGTCAGGAACTCGTCGGCGCTTCCGGACGTCCGGTAGTCGGACAAAGGCATTCCCGCCCAATAGAGTGCGCGCTCGATGATGATTGGTGGATAGCTCGGGCCGACAAGGGTCACCCCGGTCCCGCTTCCATGGCGATTGCCCACCCAGTCCGGAATCCACGGCAATGGTTCGTCATCGTCATACGCCCCGATCAGCCGAGGCGCTTCGACCGTGAATGCCTGCTCACAGACCATTGCCTGCTGGCAGCCGAATTCGCCGGTGAACCCGACTCCGTCGGTCCTGACGTCATGAATGGCGCCCATCCTCATGGGCGACGTCTCCCAGATGTCGCGATTGATCTCGTCTCCCTTTGCCCGATCCTCGTGTGCCCAGAAGTCGAGCGTCGGCCGGTTGTCATTGTTCATGGCTCGGTCGGACCCGATGGGATGAACGTCTTCCATCCTCATGGGCGATCTCCGCCAGATGTTGCGATTAATCGGGTCGTCCATTGTCCAGTTCTCGTGTGCCCAAAAGTCGAGTGTCAGCCGGTTGTCATTATTCATGGTCCGCGATTGTTGACTGCCGTCCCCGCCGCGCACAGGACAACGCTTGTTGACAATGCCTGTCCTTTCGACTCGTCCGTCGTTTCATCAGAATGACCTTCATGAATCGCATGCTGAAATCACCCGCCGAAATCAAACGAATATTGGAACACATCCGGCGCGAGATTCTCGCGACTGCGGCAACGGATCTGAAAGACCTACCCGGCGAGAAACCTCGCAACGGCTGGCGCGGAGCCGATGTCATCGTGACGGATGATTTCGAGTGCCAACCCGGTTGGATGGACGGCCACAAGCTCTGGGTCCGCACCCGGCACGCCCGTCCGTTGGGCTGGTTGTTCCGCCGGGTGCGGGACGCCTTTTACGGCTGGTACGATTTCAGAAACAAACACAGTTTCTTCGGCTCCCTCGGCCGCGCCGCCCTCGATCATCTGGCGAATCATCAACCGGAACCCGAAGAGCACCGACCCTTGTTGTTGCACGTGCTCGTTCAGGCGGGGTTCTGGGTGGATATCATCGAGCAAAACGGGTTCCTGCCCGATGACGCGCCCATCGTCGTCCATTTGACGGATCCCGAAGGACGACAGTTTCGCATCGACGCCGCGACGGGGAAGGAGACTATTTGACCGGGTCTCTTTCATGCCACCGTGCCAACACTGTCTGTAAAACATCACTCGTTTCCCATGCTCTACTTCGCCTATGGCTCCAACATGAACCGCAATCAGATGGTTGCGCGCTGTCCCGGTGCCTTGTTGGTCGAGACGGCCCGCCTGCCGCAATGGGAATTCCGCATCAACGGCCGGGGTGTGGCCACGATCGTGCAGCATCCGGAGCGCACGGTCCATGGCGTCGTCTGGGAGATCAACGAAACTCATCGCGCCTCGCTGGACCGGCATGAAGGGGTGGCGGCCGGCTGCTATGAGATACGCATGATGGACGTGCTGCTGCCTTGCAGTTCCGCGGTTTCGGCTCTCGTTTACGTTGACCCGATTCAAAGCCATGGTTCACCGTGGGACGATTACCTCAATCGCGTCGTCGAGGGTGCCCGTCAACACGGATTGCCCGAGGAATACATCGCGGGCTTGCTGGCTGTGACGGAAGGTCAACGCGCAAGGCAGACATGAAAACCACCGCTCCTCCCGGCCGGCGGCCCGGTTCGCATTGATGCCACAACCGGACGTGAAACCCTCTGACGACTGATGTATCCTGCACCCATGACCGGATCCGATCCCGATTTTCACCGATTTCCATTCGCCGACCACCGGCAGTTGGACGAACTGGTTGCCTTTCGCGACGGTGAATTGGAGCGGCGCGAAGGCGCGTTCCGGAAGAAGCGCCGGAAGAGGATGCTGCGGCTGTGCGCCCTGTTCCGTTATCTGCTCCGGATGGGATTGCAGGGCAACTCCATCCATCCCTCCAATCCCGCCTGGCTGGCCGGGCGCGTCCGGTTGGCCATCGTTGCGGACAAGGTGGACACCAAGCCGTTTGAACCCTTGCTGCAACTGCTCACAGACGCGGACGGGGAACATGTCCTGTCCGGCAACAACGCCGCCGAGGCCGCCGACCTCCCGATGATTCTGGAAGGTGAACTGGAACGCCAGACCGGCACGCCGGAGAAGGCTTTGAAACAGGACCACAAGTTCACCGAGTACAAGCGGAGTTTGCTGAACAACAAGGAATTCAAGGCCGACTGGCGCATGCTCAGGCGGCAGTTCGACGTGAAGCGGTTTCAGGACAGCAAGGGCATCATCCGGCGCACGCGGCTGGGAGAGCGGAACTGGAAGCCGCCCGAACATCCCGACTTGGGCCGCACTGCCGATCGGTTCCAGACCGCCTTCGATTTCTTCTGCTGGAAGTGGTTCGTGTATGCCATGCGCGGCGACGAGCCGTTGCCGGAAAAGCTCTCCTACACCATCACCCCGCACGGCACGCAGATTTTCATCCCGGGCTACTGGAGCCTCGACGCCCATCGCGACCTCGACTGGAAACGCATCACCGCCCTCCACAACGCCCGGGGTGTGGAACGCCAGGGCCGCAAACTGTCCGAGAACAAACGCCAGAAAACCGCCCAGCTCAAACGCCTCGCGGATGCCAATGAAGAGGCCAGGAAAAGAAAGTTACGCGGCGAGGCGAGGATGAAGTTCTTAAAAGCGGAGGCCGGACTGGCTCCGGAGACGGATGATCGGCAGGTGAGGCGGTTGTTGAAGGAGAGCAATCTCTCGTTTCACTCGCCATGATCGAAGGTTTCTCGAAGTTTCTGGCGCAATTGATTGGGGTAGTCTCCGGACCATGGTTTGGCCGGGTGATATGCGGGGAGGACTCGAAATTGGGTACCATTCCGAAAGGACACGTTCCACCACCGCTTTGATTCGAGCCAGTAGTCCAATTGACGAAACTGATTGCTTGCATAGTTTCGGACCCAATTTGTCGGTGGTCGATGATTCGTCGGGATGAACTCAGACCCGCTGCAGTTCTCCCTGATCTGCGCACCAAGTTGGTGGAGTCTTCGCAATAGTCCACACTCAGCGATAGACCCGAGAGCGAGAATAGCCGCCAATTTTGGAGCATTCATCCGCCTGTTTAACCATCCGTATTGGTTTTCCATGCGACAATAACTGTCGTAGATCTGGCGGCAGAGTTGCCTGTGTGCGTTGTTTAGAATTCTTTTATGCGATCCATTCACGACTTTGTCTCCGAACAAGTCGTCC
>CALBIE010000032.1 GCA_937893495.1 uncultured Verrucomicrobiales bacterium
ACAGGGCAGCGATTTCGTCGAATTCCGGTATCGGATTCAGGTAAACATGCCCGCACTTCCAGCACCGCACGATGTCGAATGCGCCCGGTTTGCAGTGATACTCCTTGTCTTCCGTCCGCGCCAACAGCGTCCAACCGCTGCTCCCGCACATCAAACAACTACCGTCATTTCCACTGTAAGCTGAACTCATGAGCCGGTCGGACTATCTCGCAAAACAGCCCCGATTAGCAACTCCGGATGACTGCGAATCCAGCGCCACGCAGGAAAACGACTTCGTGTAGTCTCTTCATTTCCAAAAACCATGACCCAGGTTTTCAGATGACGCGGGATCCCACGGCAACTCCCAAAATCTCAGCGCAGCATTGGCCAAGCTTTGCTCCGGCGAGACGGGGTAAATAACTGAATACTTACTTCCCGTAGTTCCGTCATCCCAATAATTACAACAATACAAATAAACTTTACCCTTCGAAGCCCAGCTCCAAGTTATATCAACAGTCGGCAATTTCAACTGTGCCTGTTCTTCCCGTAGGACCCACATCTGTTCACCAACAATACGGTATTTGTAACCAATCGTGGACATGCTACAGCTTTGCAAAATGAATTCGTAAAGATTCCCGTCATGCCTTACCAGACATACTTGACTCACTTCAAGAGGCGCTGTCTCGAACGCAACTCTCACGCCATTTACCCATGCCGCATCCTCTGCCACATAACCCTCTCCTTTATAAAGGAGTTTTTCACTCGTCGGAATCCAGAGCAAATATCTAACCAGCTTGACTGAACGGCTTCGAACATCTTGGAACGCGAGTTCTTCGCGCGAGAGCAAGCACAGAAAAATCACGGAAACAGTCACAACGCCCACTTGAATGATTCGAAAAAAACGGTTCCAGCGCATCACAGTTAAATTAAAGTCGAAAATGAGTCTACGGAGATGGCCGATGATTCAATACTTCGCACACCCCATTCTACCGACACAAATCCCCCAAGGAAACCCGCAGAAAAGTGACCGACGGGCGCGCCGCTATTCCCCTCGCTTCCCGCCACCCGGATGAGCAACCTGCGGCACGGCATTGATCATTTCCCAAAGTATTCCCAGATAGGACCGCTTGATCGGCTTGCCGTAATTCGGATCGTTTTCCTGCAGAATCCGGGAAAGTTTTTTCAGGTTGTAAAATGGCACGGTCAATTGCGCGTGGTGGGCGAGGTGCATATCGAATCCGTATGGTGCGAACAGGTAGCGTTCGAGAAAATTAGTCTCCACATCAATGGTGCTCTGCTGCAGTTCGTCGATCGGCGCCGGATTCGTCGTTTGGAAATAATTGTAGCCGTGCTCAACAAAGATCCGTAACTCGTCCATCAGTTGCGCAATCAACACCAGCGGTGCCAGCCAATGGGTGAAATACGCCCACCAGACAATCTGCGTTGCAAACAGGGCAAACATCGCCACCTGCGCGACAAGGATCAGCAACAATTGCAACCAGTCGCGTTCGACCTCGATCTTCTTCCCGGCGAACTCGGGCTGTTTGGAAAACTTACGGATGATCTTTCGAAACAACGAATCAACCACGCCGGTCAACAATGCCCAGAATCGTGTGAACCCCGGCGCGACTCGCATCGGCGGGCTATAGAGTGGGGCATCAACGTCTTCGCCGATTTTCTGCGGCGACTTGTGGTGCTGTAAGTGGGACTTCCGATACATGCCGAGATTCATGCCGAGGAAGCCACACAGGATTTTGCCGACCGTCTCATTGACCGCTGCCGGAAAAAACAGGTTTTTGTGCGTGGCCTCGTGAACGGCCATCACCATCCGGTATTGCATCAGCCCAATGATCAGGAACGCTGCTACCCATACGAACCAGAAATTGCTGCCCAGACGCGTCCACTCTTTCGTGAACCACAGCGCCGCAATCGCGAGACCGATGATGGCCAGGGTGGAGAACACATGCAGCGCCACCGGCAGATTCCGCCGGTCTTCCCGCAAGGCTTTGATCTGATCGAGCGCGTCTTTGTTCATGCCAATACCTGACCTGATTAAACTACCCGGGAATTCGCCATTGGCGAATACCTTTTTCCCATGATGCGACCAACTCCCCGAACATACATTTTATTGACATTCGTCCGCCAACCTGATTTTGCTATTGGCGTGACTGTTTTAGCCTCAAGCTATCGTCAACGACGCCGTGCCAACCGATAAGGTTTTGGCGCCCTTCCCATTTTCTCCCCAAACCTTGTCTGTTTCCGCGAAATGAAAACGCTATTCAAATCTATTGTCGGCTCGATCAATGCACCCAGAGGATTCAAATCCTCCGGTGTGTTCTGTGATGTCAAGAAGCTCGGCACCGGCAAAGGCTCAAACAAGGGTAACAAACGCGATCTGGCCCTCATTTTCTCCGAATTACCCGCTTCCGTTGCCGGAATGTTCACGACCAATCAGATTTGCGCCGCGCCGGTGAAAGTCTGCGTGCAACGCGTGGCGAACGGAAGGGCACAGGCGGTGGTCGTCAATTCCGGCAATGCCAACGCCTGCACGGGCAAACAAGGCATGAAGGACGCCCTGGCCATGTGTCGAGTAACGGCGACGCACCTGGGTATTTCGGAAGAACTCGTCCTTGTCGGCTCCACAGGCCGAATCGGCCTTCCAATGCCGATGACCAACATTCGCAGCGGTATCACCAAGGCGGCCGGCCTGCTCGACCCGCACTCAGACAGCGCAGCCAATGTCGCCGAAGCCATTATGACGAGCGACACCAGGCCCAAGGAAATCGCGGTGGAATTGAAACTCGGCGGGAAACCCGTTCGCATCGGCGGAATCTGCAAAGGCGCGGGGATGATTCAACCCGGCATGAGCCCGACCGGCGCCCGTCCCGCTTCCCTGCCCCTTCATGCCACGATGCTGGGATTCATCACGACTGATGCCGCGATTGCGCCCAAGGCTTTGCAGGCGGCACTGACCGAGGCCGTGGCGGGAAGTTTCAATTGTATCACCGTTGATGGTGACATGAGCACCAACGACACCGTGCTGGTCCTCGCCAACGGTCTGGCGAACAACAAACTGATCACTGCGTCCGGATATCGAGCGAATCCCGATTTCAAAAAATTTCAAGCCGCCCTCACCCATGTCTGTCTTGAACTCGCGAAAATGATTGTGAGGGACGGAGAAGGTGTCCATCGGGTGGTCAAGGTAATCGTCGAGGGAGCGCACTCGATTGAGGACGCCGATCACGCGGCCCGGGCCGTGGCGAACAGCGCCCTCGTGAAAACGAGTTGGCACGGTGGCGATCCGAATTGGGGTCGCATCATCGATGCCCTCGGTTACTCGAACGCAAAAATCGTCGAGGAGTCCGTGGACATCGGTTACAGCGCGTCGGGTGGAAAGCGAATCCTCTGGAGTTTGAAACAGGGGCAACCAACGGCGACGACCTTTGCCCGCCTTTGCAAGGCGGTTGCGCCCACTGAATTTGACCTGCGCATCAGGCTGAATCTCGGCACTGCGTCCAAGTTCATTTACGCGGCCGACCTGACCGAAGAGTATGTGGATTACAACAAGGGCGACGTGACCGATCCCGCGTCGCTCGGAGGCTGAACGGAACAAACTTGAGCCACGGACGAAAGCGATTTATTGAACAAACAAAATCCGACATGGAAGACCTGATTAACAAAGCGGCGACGTTGCTCGAAGCGTTGCCTTACATCCAGAAGTTTCGCGATTCGACATTTGTCGTGAAATATGGTGGCAGTTTCATGGACTCAACGGACGAGCAAGTCCGCACCAGCGTTGCTCGCGACGTCGTATTTCTCGAAGCCGTGCAGATCAAACCGGTCGTCGTCCACGGCGGTGGCAAGGCAATTTCACGCGCAATGGATACTGCCGGACTGAAACCAAAATTCGTTCAAGGCATGCGAGTAACCGATGAGGCGACGGTAAAGCTGGTGGACGATGTCCTGTCGCGTCAGATCAATCCCGAGATCGTGCAGATGATTAATTCGCTCGGCGGAATCGCCAAGGGATTCAGCGGCACCGAAATCTTCACTTGCCGCAAGCTCGACCTGAAGGATGACAACGGTAATCCGGTGGATATCGGTTTCGTCGGTGAAGTCGTGGGCGTGAACACGGAACCCCTGTTGAAGTGTATTCATCGCGGCATCACACCGGTTATCAGCCCGACTGCCATGGGCGAAGACGGCAGCATCTACAACTGCAACGCCGACGTTGCCGCCGCACATGCCGCCATTGCGCTACGAGCCCGGCGATTGGTTTTTATGAGCGACGTCCCGGGTTTGATGAAGAATCCGGATGATGCCAAGACGGTGATCCCGCATTTGCAGACGAGTCAGGTGCCCGAGCTGAAACAAACCGGCGTGATTGCCAAAGGCATGATCCCAAAAGTGGACAGCGCGGTGCAGGCCATCAGGACCGGCGTGGACAAGGTCTCGTTCATCGACGGTCGCGTTTCCCACGCCGTGCTTCTCGAAATCTTCACCGACAAGGGCGTCGGCACGGAGATTGTTTTGTAGCGGGGATTTTTTTCAACCGCAGATGAACGCTGATTGACGCTGATAACAGACATGAACGAAACGACATGGCGAAATACGCCCGGATGTTCAGCCGGCTCCGATGGCGCGACGTCAAAAGGGGAGCGCACGTGGCTCGCGTGCCGTGTTTGGCGGCTCGCCAAACACCGTTGGGCGCGCGGAGTTCAGTGCCCATCCAGATCGTTACAGACGTTCAACGCTCAAGGACCATTCCGGCGGGCCGCCGGAATGGACAGGCCGGCGGCCTGTGCTCCCCTTTCAGTTCGGACAACCGGAACTTATTGAGAACCAGCCATGCAACATTCCGAAATCAAACAATTATTCGACGACTATGTCGCACCGACTTATGGGCGATTCGATCTGTCGTTTGAACGCGGCGAAGGAAGTCAGCTTTGGAGCGCGGAAGGACGGCGTTATCTCGACCTCGGCACTGGAATTGCCGTCGCGTCCCTGGGGCACGGCCATCCGGAACTCGCCGACGCCATCGCCGAACAAGCTCGCAGAATGATCCACGTTTCCAACCTGTATCACACTGAGCTCCAAGGGCGACTCGCCAAGGCACTCGTCGAATTGATTGCTCCGGGCAAAGTGTTCTTCTGTAACAGCGGCGCGGAGGCAAATGACGGCCTCTACAAATTGGCGCGTCGTTTTGGACATGAGGAAGGCCGCTTCGAAATCATCACGGCGAAGAATTCCTTTCACGGCCGAACCCTTGCCGGGATTGCCGCCACGGGGCAGGAAAAGGTGAAAGCCGGTTTCGGTCCAGCAGTACCGGGATTCGTGCATGTGCCGTTCAACGACCTCGAAGCCATTCGAAATTCGATCTCGCCCGCCACTGTAGCAGTGTTGATTGAAGGCATCCAGGGCGAAGGAGGCATCACGGCGGCAACACCGGAATACCTGCTTGGCCTGCGGAAACTTTGCGATGAAAAGAACCTGCTGCTCATGTTCGATGCCATCCAATGCGGTTACTTCCGCACCGGCCGATTCATGAGTTACCAACGGATTCTCGAAGGCGTTCCAAGAGGTGAGACCTTTTTGCCGGACGCCATTTCAATGGCCAAGTCGATGGGCGGCGGATTTCCGATCGGCGGTTTCTGGGTGGCCGAGAAATACGCCAGACTCCTGGGCCCGGGAAGCCACGGAACGACCTTCGGAGGAACCGCACTCGCCTGCGCAACAGCCTTGAAGATTCTCGAAATCATTCACCGCGATGGACTGGCCGATCATGTTCGCTCGACGGGCGATTGGATTCTCGGCGAACTGAAAAAGTTGCAGACTGAATACCCATCCGTCATCTTCGCGGTCCGCGGCAAAGGATTCATGATCGGCATCGAATTGGCCGAAAACATCCCCGCCTTCAGTGGGAGCGAATCGCCTGCCTCGATTCAAATGTGCAACCGCCTGCACAACGCCGGCCTGTTGACCATTCCGGCGGGCACGCGAGTATTCCGATTACTGCCGGCACTGAACTTGAAGCAAGAAAACGCGGTTGAAGGCCTGCAAATCATCACCAACACGGTTCGCGAGCTCGCGGATTAACCATTGGACAAAATACCCGGGATTCTGTAGTAAACTACCCCTTCCCGCCGTTCCCCGGAGCGGCAGTTAAGTTTTCTTAGGAACGGAAAATGAAGCATCTGTTGAGCATAGAGAAAATGGCTCCGGAGGATCTGGAATGGATTCTCGCGGAGACTACTAACATGAAGGCCTCACGGGGCAGGTCACAGGACTTACCGCTGACCGGACAAACGTGGGCGATGATATTCACCAAGTCCTCCACGCGCACAAGGGTGTCGTTCGAGGTCGGCATCCGTGAGCTGGGCGGATGGGTCATGTTCCTCAGCAAGAACGACATCCAAATGGGCCGCGGTGAACCCATCGAGGACACCGCCCGCGTGCTTGGCCGAATGGTGCATGGCGCGGTGATCCGGACATTCGCGCAAAAGGATGTCGAGGACTTTGCCCAATACTCGAACATTCCAACGATTAATGCGCTGACCGACGCCGAGCATCCCTGCCAGATTCTCACCGACTTGTTTACAATTCAGGAGAAGCTGGGCACGTATCGCAACAAGATCGTGACGTTCGTCGGCGATGGCGCATGCAACGTGCCCGCGTCTTGGATTTTTGCCGCGGCGAAGCTCGGATTTGAATTCCGCATCGCGGCACCGAAGGAATTTCAACCGCTGCTCTCGCTGCTGGAACGGGCCGGTTTCAACCACGTCCAGTCGCAGTCAGGCGCGAAGGGCGAAATCATCAGAGCCAATCTCCCGTCCACCGGAGCCAGGATTGTGCTGACGCCAGATTGCGTGGACGCCGCAACGGGCGCTGATGTGCTTTACACCGACACCCTTGTTTCGATGGGAAAAGAGGCTGAAGCCGCTGGTCGCATTGAGGCGTTGAAGGACTACCAGATTAACGCCAACCTGCTCAAGGTCGCCCAACCTGCCGCCATCGTCATGCATTGCCTGCCCGCCTATCGCGGTAAAGAAATCGACGCCGAAACGTTTGAGGCGCACGCCGATACCATCTTTGACCAGGCGGAGAACCGGTTGCACACACAGAAAACCATTCTCAAATGGCTGGTTTCCTGAAACGGCCCTCGACGAAACGCCAAACCAACCTATTATTCGCGTCATGAGCACAGCCGCTCCCGCCAAACCCCAGAAAATCAACCTGCGCCGCCCGGACATCATGGAGGTCGTCCAGCAGCAGGTTAAGACGCATTACCGCAGCCAGCTCGTCGAGTACATCCGCGCCAACGGAAACATCATGTCGGCGGGCGGACTCACCATCCGATTGGCGAAGGAATTCGGTTTTTGTTACGGCGTCGAACGCGCCATCGACCTGGCCTACGCCGCGCGCAAGGTTTTTCCCGACGACAAGCCCATCTGGCTGCTCGGCGAAATCATTCACAATCCGGAAGTCAACGACCAGATCCGTGCCATGGGCATTAAAACCACGGCTCAACGACCAACGGATGAAGAACTGGCGAAGATTCAGCCCGAAGATGTCGTCATCATTCCCGCCTTTGGCACCGAGGTCGATACGGTCAAGAAAATCAAGGATAAGGGCTGCATCTTCGTGGACACCACCTGCGGCGACGTGATGAGTGTCTGGAAACGGGTCCGGCAAAACGCGCGCGAAGCCGTCACCAGCATCATCCACGGCAAGGCATGGCACGAGGAAACGATGGCCACCAGCTCCCAGGCCACCGCCCAGCACGGACACTATCTAGTCGTGTATAACCTCCAGGAAACAGACTATGTCTGCGACTACTTCATCAATGGCGGCGACAAGGCGGAATTTCTCGAAAAATTCAAGGGTGCCTACTCGGATGGTTTTGACCCGGATGTGCATCTCAAAGCAATTGGAGTGGCCAATCAAACCACAATGATGCGCGGGGAAACCGAAGAGGTGCAACGACGCTTCAAGGCCGCAATTGAAAAAAAGTATGGCAAGCCGGAACTCAATCAGCATTTCCGGTTTTTCGACACCATTTGCGGCGCTACCCAGGAACGTCAGGACGCGCTGCAAAATCTTCTGAACGAGCACATGGACCTGCTCATCGTTGTCGGCGGCTACAATTCATCGAACACGTCTCATCTTGCGGAGATGGGCGAAGCCAAACTGCCGACCTATTTCATCAAGAATGCCGCCAAGATGGTTGGCCCGGACTTGATCGTGCATTACAACCTGCACCTGAAGAATGAAGTGGAAACGCGCAACTGGTTGCCCGGATCGGAGAAGATGACGATCGGCATCACCGCTGGCGCGTCGTGCCCGAACAATCTCATCGAGGACGCGATTCGCCGCTTGTTTGAATTGCGTGGTGTCTGTGTGCAAGATCTGCTCGACCGCGCGGAAGCGTGAAGATTTTTGATCGTGCCGTCAGTCTTCCACGAAAATGCGCGGAACGCCGAAGGCGGGATGCGCAGGTCATAGTAATCAGTTCTTATTACACAATCCCAAATCCGGTCACGAAGTTGTCAATTCGTCATTAGTCATTGGCCATTCGCCCCCATGCCCTGCACCCGGGAAGAACTCCAGCAACGCGAACGCCAGACCCTGGCGCCTTACGCCCAATTCTCAGCCAATTACCAGGGCCGCGTACACAAGGAGGCACCACCGGAATGGCGGACAGAATACCAGCGAGACCGTGATCGTATTATACACTCCCGCGCCTTTCGCCGCCTGGAGTACAAAACGCAAGTCTTCCTCAACGGCACGGGCGATGAACTGCGCACCCGGTTGACGCACACGATGGAGGTGACTGCCATCGCCCGGAACATCGCACGCGCGCTTCGCTTGAACGAGGATCTCACGGAGGCCATCGCGCTGGCG
>CALBIE010000033.1 GCA_937893495.1 uncultured Verrucomicrobiales bacterium
GAATAAAGCATTTCAACTGAGCGTACAATGATGCTCTTGAATGGATTCGTGCAGGTTTCACCCAGACCCGCCGCGCGAGCCGCCGCCTGCGCACGGGGAGTCAGTCGATCAAAGTTCAGACTGTAGCGGGCCTGTGGTCCGACGAAGTAAGCGCCATGGCCCTTGTGAATCGAATGCAGCGCGTTGGTATATTCGATGTGCTGTTCTTCGAAGTGGTCCTCGTAATCGGATATCGCGATATCGAGTCCGCGATTTGATATCAGGCGCCCTTCGTTCATCGGGTACTCCGACTCATGACGCAGACTGACGAATTCATAATCCTGTTCGAACTCGGGAAAGTCGAGTCGGGCAACCCATTGAATCGTCTTTTCCGCGGCGTCCGCGGCCCATTGCAGACTCTCCTTCAATTTCGCGAAATCCTTCTTCCCGGGCACCTTGTAAAAGCCGCCGACCTTCACGTTGATGGGATGGATTTCGCGGCCTCCCAGGAAGTTGCCGATGTCGTTGCCGACCTTCTTCAGTTTGAGTCCCATCTGCACCACTTCGCGATGGTCCCTGGCCATTTCGATGGCGCTTGGATAACCCAGAAAATCCGGCGCGTGGAGCATGAACACATGGAGCCCGTGACTTTCGATCCATTCGCCGCAGTAAAGCAGTCGGCGCAGTTCGCGGATGGGACCACCGACCTGAACGCCGGCCGCATTTTCAACCGCGTTGCAGGCGCTCATCTGATAGGCGACCGGACAGATGCCGCAGATGCGTGCCGTAATGTCCGGCGCTTCGCGGAAGGACCGACCTCGCAGGAACGCCTCAAAGAATCGGGGCGGTTCAAAGATTTTCAGTTTGACATCGACGACTTCGCCGTCCTTCACCTTGACATACATCGCACCCTCGCCTTCGACTCGGGCGAGGTAATCGACCTTGATGGTGCGGGTCTTGACTTTGCTCATAATGGCAAGTGGCCACGGGCGAGCGGCCTGATCGCGAAATTACCGGTATCCGGAAATTCCGGAAACTGATTCCTGGGCACTAATGGTTGATTACTTCTCTTCATGCGCTTCGCTTTCCTTGCGGAACGGTTCTGACGCGGCGTTGAAATTGCGGAAAGCCCTCAGCAAGTCCGGCTGGTTGACTTTGAGTCGGTGCTCCATCCAGGACGCCAGCGAGCCGGTATTCGGTGTCTCCTTCGGACCGAAGCAACCGTAACAGCCGCGATTGTAAGCCGGACAGAGCGCACCGCAACCCTCATGCGTGACCGGTCCAATGCAGGTCGTCCCGTGGGCGACCATCACGCAGACCTGACCGCGCCGTTTGCACTCGATGCAGACACTGTGGGGCGGCGTATTGGGTTTGCGACCGGCTAGAAACGCACTGATAACCTCAATGAGTTGATGCTTGTTAACCGGACAACCTCGTAGTTCGAAATCGACGACAACATGGTCGGCAATCGGTGTCGAGTGACTGAGCGCGCTGATGTATTCGGGGCGCGCATAGACCACCGACGTGAATTCCTTCACATCGGCAAAGTTTCGCAGGGCCTGAATGCCACCCGACGTAGCGCAGGCGCCGATCGTCACCAGCACTTTTGATTGCCGGCGAATTTTTGTAATGCGTTCCAAATCATGAGCCGTGGTGATGGAGCCTTCGACCAGCGATAGCTCGTAGGGCCCCTTCTCAACCCGCCGGGTGGCCTCGGCAAAGTTGGCGATTTCAATCACATCAGTCAGCGCCAGCAACTCGTCCTCACAGTCCAGGATGGAAAGCTGGCAACCATCGCACGAGGCGAATTTCCAGACGGCGAGTTTCGGTTTTCGGTTTGCCGGCATTGTCTTGATTCAACCGCAGTTCGTCAAAGTTCCCGTATGTTCAGCAGCGGCTTGACGCGATCATAGCGAAATACCGGGCCGTCTTTGCAGACAAACTCCGGCCCAAACTGGCAGTGACCACAGAACCCGGTGGCGCATTTCATATTTCGTTCCATGGAAACGTGGATCTGATCAGGTTTTACGCCGCGTCCCTGCAATTCCTGCGCCGTGTAGCGCATCATGATTTCGGGTCCACAAACGAACGCCGTGGCCTCTTTCGAGTCAAACGACGCACGCCCAATCAGTTGGGTCACCACTCCCACGCAGCCCCGCCAGCGTCCGGTCGCGTGATCGACGGTAACATGGACCTCAACATCCAGTCGCGAACTCCATTTCTTCAATTCGCGTCCGTAGAGAATGTCCTCCGGAGTTCGCGCCCCATAGAGAATGGCAACCCGACCAAACTCATTGCGTCGTTCAAGCAACTGACCGACGGCTCCCCGCAAGGGAGCCAGACCGATTCCGCCGGCAACAATGACGATATCCCGACCCGTGCTTGCGGCGAGCGGCCACGCCGTGCCATACGGTCCGCGAATACCGATCATGTCGCCCATTTTCAGTTTCCCCATGGCCCGCGTCACGACACCGACTGCGCGCGTCGTGTGGACCAGATTGCCGGTCTCCGATGGATTGCCACTGATGGAAATCGGCACCTCACCGATGCCAAAGACGTAAAGCATGTTGAACTGGCCGGTGGCAAACAACATGCCAAGGCCGCCATCCGCCGGAGTCAGCGTCAAGGTGAACGTATCGGCGAGTTCCTTTCGCACGCTCTCAATGCGCCATGGGGCGGGCAGCATCGGATTGGGCACCGGGGAGGCCGGGCAGTGTTCAACGATTGTCTCCATACCAGTCGAGCATCTGTAGTCTGGAAGCCTGTAGTCGTTTCATCATGACCTCGGCAATCCGTCGGTAAATCTCCAGTCCCAGCCGCGGTTTGTCTTCGCACTGCGCGCGCAGTTTTCGGGTGTTGAATTTCAGTGCGCGCACCGGGCCAAGCGCACGGGCGTCAAATTGCCAGACATACGGTTTGAACATCCATGACCAGCCCAGAGCATCGCCTGCGTGCAGTGATTGAATCAGCGCATTGACGCTGCCGGGAGAATGGGCATCCAGCGCGACGTCGCCCTCAAGGAGCAGGAAAAAGCCGGTCGCGGGTTGGCCCTCACGCAGAATCACTTGATCCGGCTGAAACTTCACCTCGCAAGCGAGTTCGGCCAGAGCGTTCAGGTGTTTCGGCTTCATCCCCGCGAAGAAGGGATGTCCCGTCACCGCTGACTGGATGAGACCCTTGCGATTCGGACGTTTTGTTTTCATGGACGTTTGAAAAGCTACGAAATCTCCGTGTCTGGAGGAGGAACACGCCTCCCGGTCTTTCGAATCACCTCCACTTCCCGGGTTAGATCAATGGCAACCGGACACCAGGTGATACAGCGCCCGCAACCGACGCAGCCCGATGTATCGAATTGATCGTGCCAGGTCGACAGTTTGTGCGTCAGCCACTGGCGATAGCGTGACTTGACCGACGAACGTATGGAACCGCCGACGATATAGGAGAATCCAATCGTAAAGCAGGAATCCCACTTGCGCCATCGCTCGGCATGATCCCCGGTAAGATCGGTGACGTCTTCCACAGTGGAGCAGAAACACGTCGGGCACACCATTGTGCAATTGGCGCAAGAGAGGCAGCGGTCGGCAATTTTGTCCCATTGGGGATGTTCGAGATTCCTTTCGAGCAGTTCCTTGAGCCCTTTGGTGTCGAGTTTGCGCCCCATCTGCTTTCGGGCGCGTTGCGTTGCGGCCATGGAAGCGGCTCGTTCTTTGTCGGAGGCAGCCCGATGCGGCAATGGGGCCAGAATCGCGCGACCCGCCTCGGAGCCGGTTTCGACCACGAAGTAATGCCGATCGCCACGTACTACCTCAGTGAGCGAAAGATCGAATCCACCGGTCGCCCTCGGACCGGTGTTCATGGATTCGCAGAAGCAGGTCTTGGCCGCCAGACCACAATTGACCGCGACAATAAAGGTGTTTGCGCGACGCGTGCCGTAAACCGAATCCAGGAAGGGTCCGCCGGAAAACACCTTGTCCTGTACGGCAATGGCCGCCAGTTCACAGGAGCGAACCCCGATGAAAGCCATTTTCCGCGGGGCGGTTGTTTCGTTCTCGAATTCAATTCGCCCTCCGACCTTGCGGGCGCGAAACAACCTTTGCTCGGGAGGAAAAAGATACTTTTTCCACGAATGAGGGCCGACGGTGAATCCAAAGACGGCTTCATCAGCGCGCCGCTTCAACCGGTAAGTGCCACCCTCCTGCTCCTCTGTCCAACCGACGGGCAGTTCGTCAACCGATTCGATCTCCTCATACACGATCGCCCGATCCCGCTCGACGGGCCCGAAAGTCGCGTAACCAGCCTCGCGCAAGGCGACAATCAGCGTTCCGAGATCGGCCCGCTCAAGGATGAACTGTTGCTCCGTGGACATTGTTTCCGGCTCCATTCTTAACACGCGCTCCCCTCCGCCACTTGCCAAATCTTGTCATCGTCTGGCCAAATTTGGTTAACGACAGGAAAACCAGATAACGACTGCACCGTGGACGGCGATCCTCCAGCAATCACCCGCAGCGATCATGCATGTCTTAATTGTCGTAGAAGCGCTTGAAGAAAACGTTGTCGGCCGACACGAGGGTAGAAACCCGCGCGAAGCTGTCGTGGAATATCCTTACGTAGTCCATGGGGCGGTTAATGGTGACAGTTGACAGGAGATCCTGGTCTCGTTGACTTCGAACTGATCCAGGAACTCAGTTGCTTTGCTCATACACGTCCGTCATATACTTGATACCGCCCGACAACACCGTCTTCCAGGCACGAAGCACCTCATCGTTCTGATCAGGATCCATCTCTCTCACCGTTTCAAGCATGGCCTCCAGCCAGAGGTCATACATGCGCGGCGGGATATCCAAACCTGATTTCGTGTGCCGAACAGCAATCTTTTCAAGGGCTTTGCCGGGCTTTTTGTCCACGAAGAATTCCACCAGCAACAAAAGCGAACGCTCAAGGGCAATATACTGTTTGCTCATGTCAACATTTCTGAACTTCTCGCGAACCTCCGGTGAAACAAACAATCGCTGGTAGAATCGTTTGAAAAAGACATTCCCGAACGGATCGAGGGAGATGACTCGTCCAAAGCTCTTCCGGAAAATAAATTCGCAGTCCATGATCAGGCCTTTCGCACGTTCGTTTTGAAACTGTTTAGAGAATCGATCAGTTGACCACGCACCCTTCCCCGGTATCCGGCTATCTACCTTCCTCCCATTGCTGAATGATACTCGTCTATTGCCGGGCCACGAAAAACAAGTAAATCTGGCCGTTCCGGTCAACAAAGGGCGCATCCGCGCACTGCCCCCGGAGCGCGACTGTACCTGAAAGGTCAGTCGCAGCAGCCTCTGCCGGACGAATGCCTTGGAATGGACCACACCACTCGACTACCGAACCTGCCGCGGCTGGTCTCCGACACAGCCGCGCCCCGCTCGGTCGGAGCGCGACTGTGCTGAAAGCCAGTCGCAGCAACTGCGCATTCGCTGAACGGTTGGAGAAACCGGAAGCGTTTTGCGGTTCGGACATTGCTGCGGCTGGTCCTGCGGACACAGCCGCGCTCCGGCACGGGGGCAATGCGCGGATGCGCCCGTCAACAAATGCGGGGCAGTTGCTCGCCGGTCAGCAAATCGAGCACGCGAGTGGCGCCGATGGCGCTCTCCAAAGTCAACCGCCCGTTTCGGGTATCCTTGACGAAACCAATCTTGCATGCCTCGGCCGACACTTCAAATCCGCGCAGGATTTCCAGCGCTGCTTCGCCTTGCTCAACCGGCAGGACGACAATCATCCGGCCTTCATTGGCGATGTAGAGCGGATCCAGTCCGAGCATTTCCGAAGCTCCGCGGACCGATTCGTTGACCGCAATCTCCCGCTCGCGAAGGTGAATCCCGAAGCCCGAATCCGTCGCGATTTCCTTCATCGCCGTCGCCAGTCCGCCGCGGGTCAAATCCCGCAGACAGTGCACTTCGATCCCCGCATCCAGCAAAGCCTGCACCGGCCCGTTCATGGGAGCACAATCACTTTGTATCGTCGTTTCAAAGGAGAGCCCCTCCCGCTCCGCAAGGATGGCAATACCGTGACGGCCGACATCGCCGCTAAGCAGTACGGCGTCACCCGGCCTCACGCCGGTCGGTCCAATATTCAATGCGTGCTCAATGATTCCGATTCCGGCGGTGTTGATGAAAAGGCCGTCTCCGTGCCCGCGATCAACCACCTTGGTATCTCCGGTCACCAGTTCCACACCGGCCGCCGCCGCCGAGTCGCGCATGGAGCGAATCACCCGTTCCAGGTCCGCCATGGGAAAACCCTCCTCGATGATCAGCCCCGCGCTCAGGTATCGTGGTCGTGCACCGCACATGGCGAGATCGTTGACGGTCCCGGTTACCGCCAGGGATCCGATGTCGCCTCCCGGAAAAAACAGCGGTTGAACGACGTATGAATCGGTCGTGAACGCCAGGCGTTGCCCTCCTATCTCTAGAATGGCGCCGTCGTGCTTCTGACGAAGCCGTGCATTGTCAAACGCCGGCAGAATTATTTCCTCCAGCAATGACCTCGACAGGGAGCCACCACCGCCATGCGCCAGTTGCACCGTCGAATGTCGGTGACTCGGAAGCGGACAACTGAGCGATGGCAACTGATCGGGCATGAGGTGAACAAAGGCCGCCGTGAACCAGGGCTCATCATGTCGATGAGCACCCGCTGGTTCAAGATTCATCACTGCCCGATTGAACACAGCTTCGGCTGCATGAGTTGCCGGACCCGGAAGGAGTTTTTGTCCGTCCGCAGTCGGTTCTCGATGATCGGTCCATCAGCCCGGAATTGCCATTGACTCACCCCTTTTGCGTTTGACCGGATTGAGTGTAGGTTGGCTCGAACATTGAAAACTGAATTGAACAGGAGCTGAATCATGACCCTTGAAAGTCTTCGTGCCGTACTGGGCTGGTGCACACTCATCAACCTCGGATTATTGACGATGTGGTTTTTGTTCTTCGTCGCCGGACGGGACTGGATCTACCGACTGCACAGCCGGTGGTTCAAAATCTCAGAAGAACACTTCGACCGTGTGCATTATGCCGGAATGGCGTTTTACAAGATCGGGATATTCCTGCTGAACGGGATTCCCTGGATCGCGCTCCATCTGGTGGACTGAAATCCGGGCAATCGTCTCGTCAGTCGCCTGACCCGACCGGTATCGCGCCGCCACGGTAGCGGTAATACGCCGCGCAGGCGCCTTCGCTCGACACCATGGTTGCTCCGAGGGGATGATCGGGCGTACATTCGGCGCCAAACAACGGGCATTCGGGTGGCTTGATTTTGCCCTGCAACACCTCGCCGCTGCGACATCGAGTTGGCGGGGAATCGTCCGCCAACTTCAGAGAGAATTTTTTGACCGCATCAAAAGGGGCGTATTCCCCGGCCAACGCGAGGCCGCTTTGCGGAAGCTCCCCCATCCCCCGCCAGTTTCGCGAAACCACTCGAAACACTTTCTTCATGAGCTCCCGGGCGGGAAGGTTGCCGGAACGATTCACCGAACGGGAATACTGATTCTCCACCTCTGCCCGCCCCGATTCCAGTTGCCGCACGCACATCAACACGCCCTGCAGAATGTCGAGCGGTTCAAACCCGGTGACCACAATGGGAACGCGGTATTGCCGAGCCATTGGTTCATACAGGTCGTAACCCATAATCGTGCAGACGTGGCCCGCCGCCAGGAACGCCTGCACCCGGTTGTCCGGCGAGGACAAGACCGCTTCCATCGCCGGGGGCACGAGGACATGAGAAGAAAGCATCGAAAAATTGGTGACGTTTTGTCGCGCGGCCTGATAGACGGTCATGCCGTTGGCGGGCGCAGTGGTTTCAAACCCGACGGCGAAAAAGACGACCTCCCGATCCGGATTGCTTTGCGCCAGTTTCACGGCTTCCAACGGCGAGTAAACCATGCGCACGTCCGCACCTTTCGCCTTGGCCTGAAAAAGGTCACCACGATTGCCGGGCACGCGTAGCATATCGCCGAAGGAACACAGGATCACCCCTGACTGAAGCGACAACTCGATCGCCGCATCGATCATTTCCGGAGGAGTGACGCAAACCGGGCAACCGGGTCCGTGGACAATCTCGAGCTCCGCCGGCAGCAACTGGTCAATGCCGTAACGGAGAATGGCGTGCGTCTGGCCACCGCAAACCTCCATCAACGTCCAGGGCCGGGTCACGGTGGCGCGAATGGCGTCCGCGACCGCCCGTGCGGCATTCGCATCCCGGTACTCGTCGATGAACTTCATTGGCGGGGCAGTATTCCCCGTTCGCGATCCAATCGGCAAGCAATCTGACGGCTTCGTGGCAAATCTCCGGCCCCGCGCTTCGAATTCAACAATCCTCGATGGTTCATTGACAATATCGGGCAAGGCGAACAGTACGACCGGAGGTAGGATGGCCTCGCACTAGACCACAAAAAGAAAGGCAACCAATGGTCCGTTACATCAGTCTTCTCAAGTTCACACATCAGGGCGCCGAGAAAATGGAGGAATCCCCGCACCGGGCAAATCTCTTTCAGGAGGAAGCGGCGGCGGCCGGCATCCGGGTCGAATCGGTTTACTGGTGCTCTGGCGGCGTCTATGACGCGCTGCTGATCCTGAGCGCCGACGACGAACACGCCGCCCTGCACCAACTCGCCCGATTGAAAAAGACCGGGAACGTCATTCCGGAAAACATGCGGCTGTTTGCCGCCGACGAGTTCGACATTCTGATCGGTCTGAAAAACGAAAAGTAGGCTTTTTGCCAATCGCTTCAGCCGCGGAAATACGATCTCCATTTGTCTGAGCGCGTAGCCTGAGTGATTCGCCGACGGGCGACCGACTCCATCACGATTCTTACGTTGCCTGTCAACGAGACGACTCTGGTCGGAATCAATCGTGCGGAACTCCGGCA
>CALBIE010000034.1 GCA_937893495.1 uncultured Verrucomicrobiales bacterium
GTGGAGCACCCACCCACACCGGGGCCGGGCTGGACCGTGGTGAGCCTGCTGCCGGCAAAACTTGAGTCGGCAACGGAGGCAACGCCCGTCGAAAGTCAGGCGAAGAAACCGGAGGCGTCAGATCCCGAAAAGGCTTGATATTGAAGGGTTTCCATCCAACTCTTCGCCCTTGATTCTCAATCGAGGGTTCTCGACCCGCCGCGCGGTTGCCAACGTCACCAATCCGCGGATTTCAAAACTAAAGGTGATGTCACAGGTGCTGCAAAGATTCCATCTCGAAAAGTAGCGAACCCATGCGCCCTCTCAGGGACATCCCGATCCGCTCCAAGCTTCGCCTGATGGTCATCGCCGTCAGCGGGCTCGCCGTCGTCATCGCCGGCTCCGTGTTTGTCTGGAGCGCCCTGCTCTACTCCAAAGCGGAGAACGCGCGGGAATTGAGATCGCTGGGTGACATGGTGGCGAATTCGATGTCGGTCGCGGTGATTCCGGGAGCGAATAGCGCCGGGGATGATTCCAACGGCACCCTCTCGCTGTTGCGATTCAATGCCAATGTGATCGCCGGCGCCGTTTACACTTTCCCCGAGAACGCCCCGATCACACAGTATTTGCGGGAGAATTCCGGAAGTCGATTGCCCAAAACATTGCCTCAACCGGGTTTTCACCCGCCTACGCTGGAATACGTGGGCCTCATCCACGACCCCTCCAGCAAGAAGCGGGTTGGCACCGTTTACATTCGCGGCGACCTTGAGCGCCAAAATCGATTCATTCGCAATTGTCTGATCATCGTGTTTGCCGCGATCGCCACCGCAGCCCTCATCGCCATGCTGCTGGCCTTCAAGGCGGAACGGCTAATCACGCAGCCAATCTATTCGCTGTTGCAGATCACCCAGCGGAGCACTCGGCAAAAGGACTACTCCCTGCGTGCCAACGCCACGGCTCATGACGAGGTCGCCGAACTCGTGGAAGGATTCAACAACCTGCTGCGACAGATCGAGGAACAAGATGGAGAACTGCTTGCGCATCGGGAAAACCTTGAAGCGATTGTTGAACAAAGCACGGCGGAACTGCGCCAGGCAAACGACGAACTGGTCAAAGCCAAGGACAGTGCCGATATAGCCAATCATGCCAAAAGCTCGTTCCTCGCCAACATGAGTCACGAACTGCGCACGCCTCTCAATGCCGTCATCGGATACAGCGAAATGATCGAGGAGGAACTCATCGACAACAGCCAGGAAAGCCTGCTGCCGGATATCCGGCGCATCAACCAGGCCGGCAAGCATCTGTTGACCCTGATTAACGACATTCTGGATCTATCCAAAATCGAGGCCGGGCGGATGCATTTGTTTCCCGAAGCCTTCGATCTTGCGCAACTCGCCGACGATGTCATTGACATGATCGATCCACTGGCAATCAGGAATGGAAACGTTCTGGAGATGGAAACGACTGAAGAATCGATGCCCGTGCATACCGACCAGGTGAAGGTCCGCCAAATCCTTTACAATCTCCTGTCCAATGCCTGCAAATTCACACATGAAGGATTGATCACGCTCGGCATCCGCCTGGAGCAGCAAGGCACGCAGGCCGTGGCAATCATCACTGTCGAGGACTCCGGCGTCGGCATGACCGCCAAGCAGATCGATCGTATTTTTGATTCGTTCACGCAGGCCGAATCCTCTACGGCAAAAAAATTTGGCGGCACGGGCCTCGGCCTGGCCATCAGTAAAAAGTATTGTGAAATGATGGGAGGCTCACTGACCGTCCAGAGCAAACCGGGGCAAGGCACCACCTTTACCGCCACGATTGCCGCCCACCTTCCACCATCCCGAACCACGACCGTGCGGGTGAAAACGCGCGCCGGAACCTCTCGGCGCACCACCCGCTCGAAAGGCAGCAGTCCCCTCGTGCTCGTCGTGGACGACGACGAAGCAGCCCGTGACCTGGTGTCGCGCCAACTGCTCAAGGAAGGTTACCGGGTGCAAACCGCCTCCAACGGGGCGGACGGCCTGCTGCTCTCCCGCGAGATCAAACCCGATGTTATCACTCTCGATATCTTCATGCCGGGAATGACCGGGTGGGACTTCATTCGCCGGTTCAAGAGCGATCCCGAATTGCTCGATATTCCCATCATCATCGTCTCAATGCTGGAGGAAAAGCATTCCGGGCTCGCGCTCGGCGCGACAGACTTTCTTGTGAAACCGGTGGATCCCACCGAGCTGCTTTCCGTGATCAGAAAAAACTGCCCATCCCCGGAAACGCCGGCGGTCCTGCTCGTCGAGGACAATATCGACTTTCGCATGCTGATGGAACGCTCCCTCGTCAAGGAACAGTTTCGCGTGGACACCGCCGGCAACGGGCGCGAGGCACTGGCTCGCCTCAACGAACGGAGACCCGATATCATCCTGTTGGATTTGTTGATGCCGGAAATGAACGGTTTCGAGTTCATTGACGAACTCCAGCGACGACCGGAATTCCATGGCATCCCAATCATCGTCGTTACCGCCAAGGATCTTACCGAGGAGGACCAGCATCAACTGCGCGGATTCGTCAGCAACATCGTCCCCAAACAGACCGGTCCGTCCGGCGACTGGCCCGGACGACTGATCGAGCAAGTCGCAAAACTGACGAACCATCACCGTCCCAACGGCGAGCCAGGCGAAGATGACTCCGCCGCAGCGCCGAGCGGGACATGATATTTTTTCAACTCATGCCACTCATCCTTCTGGTTGAAGATAACGAAATGAATCGGGACATGCTTTCCCGCCGCCTCATCCGCAAGGGATTTACGGTCCTGCTGGCGGAGGACGGTGCGGAGGGAATCAAAGTGGCCGTGCGCGACCAACCCGACCTAATCCTGATGGACATGCGCCTGCCCGTGTTGGATGGATGGATCGCCACGGAACGCCTCAAGTGCACGGACGCCACCAGGGACATTCCCATCATCGCGCTGACGGCCCACGCCATGCCGGAGGAGGAGGCCAACGCCCGCGCCGCAGGTTGCGATGACTTCGACACCAAGCCCGTCGATCTTCCCCGCCTCCTCGACAAAATCGCCCGCCTGCTCGACGGCGTTTCCCCGCAATGAACGAACCCGCCCCCAGCCTCTCAAAGATCAGGCATGACTTGCGGACACCTTTGAATCACATTCTCGGCTACAGCGAGATGTTGCTCGAAGACGCGGAAACGGACGGCTTCGCGCAGGTCGCCGATGAATTACAAACGATTCACGACAGTGGAAAAGTTCTCATCGATTTGATCAACGAACATCTGGGAAAAGAGGTGGAGTCTTCCGTGTCTCGCGAGAAGCCGCCGGAATTGCTGCGACGCTGCCGGGCGCCCATCAACGATATCCTCAATCGCGCGAATCTGGTATTCGAACAAGTTGCCAACTCAGACAATCAACAATGGTTGGCGGATTTACAAAAGATCAAAACCGCCGCCCACCGCTGGCTGGAATTGGCAGAACTATTTCTTCAACCCGCGCCGACAACCCGGCGCTCCGTCAGCGCCAAAAAATCCCCCAAACCCGAATAGCCACGGAGGGTTTTCGTACTATCAGCCAAAATCGTATCGACCGCGACCCCATCTCCCATCTCCCCGACCGCCCTTCTGACGCCAATTCACTTCCCCTTTCGCCTGGCTCGACCTACCCTCACACGTCGTGTCCGAAGCTATCTCCATAATCGTTCCCGTCTTCAATGAAGAGGACAACATCCAACCCATGGCGGATGAAGTCGCGGCAGCATTTTCTCGGTTGCCCAATGACTGGGAACTCGTGTTTGTGGATGATCACAGCAGCGATTCGACATGGGAAAAAATCCAATCCGCCGGCCAGGCAAAGCCCAGCGTCAAAGGCATTCGCCTCGACCGGAACAGCGGACAGAGCGCGGCAGTCTGGACCGGCATCAACGCCACAGATCGACCGCTCATCGCCACGCTCGACGGAGACTTGCAGAATGACCCGGCAGACCTCCCTGCTTTGATGAAGGAACTCGGCGATTCCGACTTTGTTTGCGGCTGGCGCAGAAATCGACAGGACACTTTCGTGCGAAAGCGCTCCTCCGCTGTGGCCCGATGGTTTCGCTGCAAAGCACTGAAATCCGACTTCAAGGACACCGGCTGTGCTGTTCGCGTCTTCAAGCGCAAAGTCGTTCCGGCGCTGTTCGGATTCAATGGTCTGCATCGTTTCATGCCCATCCTCGTTGAAGGCGCTGGCTTCAAGTGCCGGGAAGTTCCGGTAAACCACCGACCGCGAATCGCCGGCGTTTCAAAATATGGCGTCTGGAATCGACTTGGTCGCGGCATCTACGATTTGATTGCGATTGGTTGGTACCAAAAACGCCGTGTCAACGTCGTGCCGTATTCTCGATCCGATTCACCAGAAAAATCGAAGTAACGCTCGGTCCTCCTACGACTTTTCCAGTCAATTTTCTATCCGTACAAAAGGAAGGGGGCCTCCAGGCCCCCTGTCGGGTTTCGCGAGTGCCCCCGGCGAAGCCGGAGTGGAAACCCTTTGGTGCGCCGACTATCACTCACCCCAGCCCCGACGTCAAGCCGGCATTACAATCACTCGCGGAGCCACGTCAGAACACCGGTGGGGCAAGGCTATGCCGCGCCTCTGATCTGTTTAATGGGGTAAAATGAGATTAGGGGTTCGGGTCCGATCCGGACTCGCCAACAGACTCACTCCACGAAGGAGCGCGCGCCCACCCTTGACCCGATGAACCGCCCCAAAATGGACGCACTCGCAATCACATTGCGTCCTTTGGCTTCCTTGAGATATAAGTCAATCAATCAACTCCATGAATTATTTCGCGCACCACACGCTTGCGACGTCGTTGTTCCTTTCCCTGTTGACGGCCGTCCCTTCGCAAGGCGCCGCCCCGTATCAACTCGATACGAATTTTCCCCGACTGCCGCCCGGAATCAAACTCGACGCCGTCTCCGCCGTCGCGGTCGATTTTACCGGCAACATCGCCGTCATCCATCGCGGGCGTGAACCAATTCTCATTTTCACTCCGACGGGAAAGTTTCTCCGCTCCTTCGGCAACGGTCTGTTCGATTCCACGCACGGCCTGCGCCGGGATACCAAAGGCAACCTTTGGACGACCGACAACAAAAACCACACCGTCCTCAAGTTCGGTCATGATGGAAAACTCCTGCTTACCCTTGGCAAACGAAATATGAGCGGCGACGATGACGGCCATTTCAATCGACCGGCCGACATTGCCTTCGCGAAAAATGGCAATATTTTCATCGCCGACGGTTACGGCAATTCCCGAGTCGTCAAGCTCGACGCATCCGGAAAATTTCTCCATGCATGGGGACGCAAAGGCAAAGGCCCGGGCGAGTTTAATCTGCCCCATGCCATTCGCATCGATTCGAAAGGCCATGTCTATGTGGGCGATCGCGAGAACGATCGCGTGCAGGTGTTCGATCAGAACGGCAAGTTCATTCGGCAGTTCGGTGGCTTTGCACCCTATGGATTGGAAATCACGAAAGACGACTATTTATTCGTCGCCGACGGCCGGGCGAACAAAGTGATGAAAATAACACTGGAGGGAAAGGTGCTTGCCCAGTGGGGCACGCTTGGCTCGGAACCGGGAAACTTCAACATGCCGCATGGAATTACGGTGGCAAATGATGGAACCGTTTACGTCACCGAAATTCGCGGCAAGCGCGTGCAGAAATTCGTGCCGCGCTGAGTCGGAACAAAGCAGTTGGAGCGCGGAATTCATTCCGCAGAAACGTGGATTTGCCTTTCGGTTCGCGAAGTTTTGAATTGCTCGTTTTGAAACACCTGATGGCTGGGGGCTCTGGCTCCCAAGGTTGATGCGCAACCGCTGGCTGCGAACGGACGCTTCTGCGGCATGAATGCCGCCCTCCAGCCGTTCCAAGCTTGATCAGTCGGATTAACTGCCACAAAAAACACAAAGAGGCACAAAAACAAGAACCTTCCTGTGAGTTCGAGATGCTTGGGCAGTTCACCCGGGACGTGAGTGGTTCGCGTGGTTCAAGACTTTCTGTCTCGCCCCTTTTTTTGTGTGTTTTTGTGTTTATTGCGGCTGCTCCAATCCAGCAATTCTCATTTTGGCAACGGAGCGCCGGCTTGTAGCCGGCTTTTTACCTGACGACACCGAGAACTGCTTTCCTTTCGGGCGGTTTAAGCCGATTTCAAATCGGCGCTCCGCCAAAATGAGAATTGCTGGCTCCAATCGCCGTTTTCACTTCAATCTCCCCAAACCTCGACAGCCATTCGCGAGACATTTTCGTAAACGGCCCGCGCCTGCCGATAAACTTTCTGAACCTGCAGCCTGTCTTCGCCCGAGCGATAGCGGTCGGGCATATCAGAAATCGCCAGCAACCGATCTACCCATCGGATGTTGTACTGCGCATCCGCCTTCGAGGCGATGGGCTTGCCGTTCGCAATTACGTAAACCGGACTCGTGTGCGCCTGCCGCAATCGGCCATCGGGCGCGCGATACAGCACTCGGGCAGCAAACCATCCGCTGCGCGTCACGGCAATCTCGAGGGAGGCCTGGTAGGCAAACGGCGGCCTTGGCACCCGCCGCGATAGATCGTCGCGAAAGACGACCGTGCCGTTCTGAATGATTTCCACGGCACTTAGTTGATCGATGGATCGAATTTGTGCACGAACCTGAATTGACCCCGCTTTTGATGACTCAATCACGCTTCCGGCTTCGTGACCGTTCACCGTCATCGTCAACATCGGCCCGGACGTTGCGAACGTCCTGCCAGCCTTCACCGCCGCCCAAAACTTTACCGGCGTGAGTTCGCCTTCCACTTTCGCATAAACGCGATTGTAACCCAGCGGCACCGCCATCACACCCATGGCTGAGCCACCGGAAACGCCCATTCGGATGCCGCAATTGAGCCAGCGATAATACTGCGCATTCGTCCGGCGAAACAATTCATCGGGCACGTTCAGATCCTTTTCCGTCGCATTCAATTCTCCGATCATTCCCCATCCGCCGGGCATCGTGCGATCGCGATGGTAGTGATTGTGACAAACCTGCGCGGTGTCATACACGCCCAGCGCGGCGCCGATCACCGTTTCCGCCCACGACGGTTTGTCGGTATCAATGACGCAAGTCGTCGACGCCTGCTTCGCGGCCAACGCCAGCGTCGTATCCGTCGGAAATCGGGTGTCAAATCGATCAGCCGAAACGGGTTTGCCCAGTTGATAAATGAAAGTTGCTCCCACCTCTCCACCGGGACCAGCGCTCCGCCCGATTCGCTCGATCTCCAGATTCGCGCGCGTCAGGAAATGTGTATTATCAACCGCAATCGTTTCATCAGTGCCCCACGGCGGCCAGTCCTTCTGCCATTGCTTCTCGCGACCGCGCAGCCAGAGCGAAAAGGCGGGCACGATGTTCACGTCATCCGCCAGCGCCAATTGACTCATTACACGCGGATTGTCGTGACCAAAATGGACGTGCATGTCCGCGCTGTACCAGCCTTCGTCGGCCAGATTGACCCATCGCTTCAATGTCACCGCAATGGAGTTGGTCCTGCCTTGATCAATGGAAACAACTTTGTCCAACGGCAACCATTCCTTGCCGCGCTCAACGTGAAGGGTTGCCTCACCGGCGGGAATCCGCATCACGAACCAGCCATCACACGAGAAACTCCGATCCCGATTATAGGGCGTGCAGGTCGCCGGCCCAACGGGTTCAAATAACCGACTCTTGCCCACATCCACCCAGGCTCTCGCTGGAATCGTCTTTCCTCGATCATCCTTGATCATGACACGCAACCACCCATCGGCGGCGGAGCCCGTCGAGCCAGATACGAACAGAGCGACAATAGCCGCAACCAAGTGTAGACCAACGCGGTC
Organism: uncultured Verrucomicrobiales bacterium; assembly: GCA_937893495.1. Taxonomy (GTDB): domain Bacteria; phylum Verrucomicrobiota; class Verrucomicrobiia; order Limisphaerales; family JAYPXF01; genus CALBIE01. The sequence continues at coordinate 7,856 of CALBIE010000034.1, forward strand.
GAACAAACGTGTTACAGAAGTAGCAACCGACGTAAGGAGGTTCATTTTGTTTGTGGTGTCAAAAAGATCAGAGCCTCATGACGGCAGTTGCCACATTTCGAAACGATCGTTAGTCCAATTTTTTTATCGCAACATTGCGGAACATCACTGGACTCTTGTGACCGGCAAATCCTAAATGACCTCGTTCGCGATTCTTTCCGGGATGCGGCCTGCCATCCAGGTATTCGCCCACTGTTGAAAGATCGGCATTCAATATCACGGAACCGTTCAATTCCACCTTCACCGTCGAACCTTTGACCGTTGTTTCCTGATAGTTCCATTCGCCGATCGGCCGCAGGTAACCCGAATGCGATGGCGCAATGCCGTATGCCGCGCCATGAAACTGCCGCGGATCCTTCTTGTTCGCGACCTGCTTTGCGTCGTCCGCGATCTGTATTTCGCACATGCCGTCATACGCGGGCTTGCCATCACCAGGATAACGAATGGCCAGGCCATTGTTTCCACCCTCGGGTAACTTGAATTCCACCCGCACGACAAAGTCGCCGTATTGTTCTTTCGTGAACAACACCCCGCCCAGGTTTTCTTTGCAGACAATCGCGCCATTCCTGACTTCGTAGCTGTCCGTAGCGCCATCCCATCCCTTCAAGTCCTTTCCATTGAAGATCGATTTGAACCCTCGCACTTCGTCGTCGCCGCGCAAACGCCGGTTCGCCTCAACCGTTCCAATTTCGCGAATAAATATATTTCGCCAGCGAATCTCCCCGCCGTGGGTCTGCAAATGTATCGGTCCTTTCACCGGCAGTGGTGACTGCCGCAACTTGTCCCAGTAATTCTCCATGATGGCGTTATCCACCACTAGTTGATCGTTGAAAAGCACTGTCGTGCGTGCTCCGATTTGCACGATCCGGAAAGAATTCCACTCACCGAATGGTTTGTCGGCCAGCACCAGCGGTGACTTGCCAGGCGCGCCCTTCGAATTGTTGAACAACCCGCCCGAGCCCTGTTCCGCATTGAGATTGCCGCCCCATTT
>CALBIE010000035.1 GCA_937893495.1 uncultured Verrucomicrobiales bacterium
TGGGCGGCGAGACCGTCCATTTTGGAAACCACCTTCTCCAACTTGTTCACGACGATGGTCGCCTCGTCGCCGATGGTGTCCTGTTCCGTTTCCTGAAGCTGAAGGGCGATGCGATGCGACTCCTTGCTGCGCCGGGCATCGCGACCAAACACGGCCTTGGCCAACGCAATCGTCTCGTGCATGTTGTTGCCCTGACGCCGACCCAGTTCGGCAAATCGGCGGGCAATTTCGCGCAGGATCTGCTGCCGCTGGTACTCCAGCAACAACTGGCGAAGTTGCACCATGATGTTTTTCTGCCCGGCAAAGGCGTTCAACGCACTCTCGCGGGAAGTCGATTGGTCTTTTGAAACCCGCGCCGATTGCAACAAGCCAATCACCTGTTGAATCTCCTTACCGGTCAATTCTCCGAGCACGCCACGAATCGCCTTGAGGACAACCACATCGTCACCACCAATGTCATTGCGTTGATATTCGTCAATGATGACATCGAGCTGCGCGCCAACCCGCCCTGTGGTCGCCTTGATCTGCTCCTGCCGGAGTTCCTGTTGCAGCAATCCGTCCGTCACGTTGAGCACGGTCGTCTCGGCGACAAGCGAGAGGCTGGAAAGGAGGACGGCGAGGAACGCCGGAAGAAACACAGGCTTGAGCTTCAAAATTTGGTTCATAGTTCGGTTCATTGTTCGGAACTGGCCACCGCGCCAATCCGGGTGTTTGATCGGATAGTAACGTCTGTCCCCGCGCTGACAATCGCATTCATCGACCCGGTGGACTAGTTTTTGACGCCCGGCGCCTCGCTTTGTTCAGCCCGGCTTTTGATGAGATTGCCCAGTTTATCGTTGAGTGTCTCCTGATCTTTGGCCGCTTCACCAATGCTGCCCAACGAGTCGCCAACCCGATTCATCAGGTCGGCGCGCTTTTCCTCCTCCGACACGATGCGCGCCAGAAAGTGTTCACTGGTGGCCGTGCCCGGGCCGGTGATGTTGTTATTGTCGGCCACTTCTATCCAATATTCGATCGAACTGCCCTCACTTACGGATTGGGCGAGCTTGGCTATTTCCCAGTCATAACGCCGGCGCACGACGCGGTTGTCACCATCCGCGAGGACCAGTTCAGTCCGGTTCGTCTCACCACCATCGATTTGATACCGAAGCAAAACCTGACTCACGGCAAAGTCGTCAATCGCCTCGAACGCCACCAACATTCGCGCCTTCGATGTGATGAGTTCCTCACGGCGTTCCGGGAAAGTGATGCGAACCTGCGGCGTGCGATCGGGCAACACGTCCACACGATAAATCGCCTCATCTCGCGAGGTCAGTCCGTGCTCGTCAGTCAGATGAATGCTGAACCCGGTCAGGTTGGCAGCGGGAATGTCAATGGCGCCCAGCAGTTCAACCGGGTTGGATTTGTTGACAAGCAACCCAAGACGATTGGTCACGCCGTGCAATTGTACATATCCATTGGTCACCACTTTGTTCGCCGTGATGACCAGGTTCAAGCGACTGCCAGACAGCAGCGTTAAATCCGCGAGTGATCGTTTCACGATGCCGAACCTGGTGTAGCGCGGAAAGACCTGGCGCGGCTCAATCTTCGCGACCGTCGGACGCGGCACCACGTTGACCCGGCCGACCTTACTGCGACCATCGTTCAGATAAACGGTGTAGTAAAAGGATTCCTGAACACTCTCAAGCGTCCGGGTATAAGTTGGCGAATCCAACGATTTCTCCATCGTAAACTCACTGTCCCGGCCCGATTCAAAATCCAGCGCGACGCGCCCTTCCTTCGGGATGACTCCTGTCGCCGTCGCCTGCAATACCACCGGGTCGCCGCGACCGACGGTAAAGTCGCCCGTCGTCCACGTGACCTGCGTTTTGCGAGGCACCGGCGTGTTCGCAGAGAGAAACGCGCGCTTCAATAACGCGGCACTGGCGACGTCACCGAGTCCGTAAAGCAATCCGGCCAGGCCAACGATTCCCAGCAACCAGGCAGTTCGTTCCTTCAGTTCGTGCGTTCGCACCACGGAAAGAAAGTTCACTCCTTCAGAGCGTTTTTCCGTGTCACGAATCAGGGCTTTGACCATGAAGGCCGCCTCGCCAGCCGCCAGCGCTCCAGGTCGCGTCAGCTGCAAAGTGGAAATCAGGCGTGACTTGAACTTGTCGAACTGTTTTTCCACCAACAACGCGGCTCCATCGAGATCGGGCGCAAGCTGCAACGGAACGACAATGTGCCGGTGCACGAGATAGCCAACGGCGGCCCATTCGACGATGAACCAGAGAAATCGGACGCCCCATGGAAGTTCCCAGAGCCAATCCATGAACATCCCCACGCCCACCAGCGAAATCACCGCCGTCAACGAGATCGCCGCGCCGGTACCGGCGTCCACTACAATCTTTCGATTGCGCACCTCGGCCACTCTCCGCTCCAGCACCGCGCTGGGTTGAATGGATTCAGATTGTTGAAGTGAACGGTTCATGGGCGGTGGAGAATCGGAGTAATCGAGGACTTCATGAACCGGGAACTGATTCGGCAATATCCGGCCATGGTTGATCCGCCGGTTGGTTTCCCCCTCACCCCGGCCCTCTCCCTTGGGGAGAGGGGGAAATGGTGGGTGCCACCAGCAAAAGCAACCCGGCCTGGCGCAACCCGGGCGTTGGATCGTTGCGATTCGCGCTCGAACCAATGAAGACAGCCACTGCGTCTCCCTCTCCCCGAGGGAGAGGGCCGGGGTGAGGGGGAAGCGGCGTGCTTCGCTTCACAGCGCCACGACCTCATTTTTTCATTCCCAAACGCGTTCATTTCAAGTGCGATAATTTCCGAAGCACCCACTCCGTCGTCACCAATACCAGCATCAACAGAAAATAAAGCGGCGAAGACCACAATTCGACTTCCATCGGCGAACGCACCTTTTCCGTCCGCTGCGCGATCCGGTCAGGCAGTCCGAAAAGATTTTCTTCGCGGAAGAACTCGCCTCCGCTGATTTCGGCCATCTCACGCAACAGCGATTCGTTCATCGCGGTATCACCCAGTTCAAAGCGTGCGTCGCTGACGTTGAACACGACGCGGCGATCCACATCAAGGTCCACGCCAAACTCGTACTGGCCGGCGGACGGCGCTACGAAATCACCGCGATAGAGCCCCGGTTGATCCGGCACGGGTCGCAAGGCGAGTTCGGTCTTGAAGGCACCACTGTCATCGCGCAGCCGATAAAATGACTTCACGCTGCTATCCGTCACCGGCTCAAATCCGGCGCGATACAATCGGGCGAAAACCTTTACCCGTTCACCGGAAACGTAGTTCGGCTTGTCGAGCGTGATCTGGGTCTTCTTCGAGCCACCCAGCAGATGGGACAGCGAAAGCCGCTGAATGACCTGACCCCAGAACGTGTAGTAATAACGATCACCGACATTGCGGCGCCAACGCCAGGTATTGTCCGTGCCGACGTAAAGCGACTGGCCGAGTCCGTATTGCTGAACAGCCACAACCGGCATCGGACCGAACCGCGAGGCCTTGAGCGGATCCGGATCCACAATCAACACTTCCGCTCCCGGTTTGCCGCGCAACACGCGCGCAATAAAATAGACCGGCGGCAGGTCATTCCATAGTCGCATGTTCTCACCATGCTTGTCCGAGAGTTGCAGCATCGTGCTGTTACGCCCGGCCGTCGTGAGTTCGAGTTTCACCGGCTTGAACGCATCCAGTTCACCGGTCGCCGCCACGGTCGGCGCGTCGAATTCGACGGGCAAAAGGTTTTCGATGGGCGTACCGCGATACTCGCGGGGACTGTAACGTTTACCAGCCACCATGATAAACGCGCCGCCAAAGCGGGAAACGAACTCATTCAGATACTGCATCTGAGTCGCGGAAATGCGTCGAGGATTCACGTCACCAAAGATGATCAGGTCATACCGGAAAAGTTCGTCGCGATTCGGCGGAAACCGTTCCAGAAAAGGCGCATTCTCACCCCGGGTGATGGAGGCATCTCCCTCGTAGAGCACGGTCTTGAGTTCCACGCGGCGGTCGCGCGAAAGCATGGCGTGCAGATACCGGAATTCCCAGCGCGGCGCCTCTTCCACGAGCAACACTTTGATCTTTGCATCCACAACCCGCAGGTGCCGGGACAGCGAATTGTTCTTCTTTTCGGTCTCGTCGGCGCGCGGTTCAATACCCGCCTCGATTTCGAACTCACCCTGCCGATCGGGCGTAAACCGAATTGATACCACCTGCTCGTCGTTGAAGCCAAATTCAATATCCTCTTCCTTCACCTGGCTACCATCGACCTTGAGATAGACCTTGGCTTTCTCCCCGTCGAGTCCCTGCGAACGAACCCTCACATTGACCAGGACTTCATCATTGATGAACGCCACCTCGGGCGCAACCAGGTTGGTGACAATGATGTCACGCGGAGAGGTAATTCCGACGCCATAGATGTAGAGCGGAATGTTTTCCTGTTTGAGTTGCGCAGCAGCATCGCGTGGCGATAGACCGAGGTTGTTCGCACCGTCCGTAATCAGGAAAACGCCCGCCAGCGGTTGGCCTCGCTTGCGATTGACGGTTTCGCGCAAACCCTCACCGATGGCCGTGGCGCCACCGTCTCCAACCAATCGGTCAATCCACGCAAAATCCGCGGGTCGCGCTTTCTTCCGATCCTTTTGAACTTCTCCCTCCGCGAGAACCTCCACCTTGCTGCGGGGCAATGACGTCAGGCCTTTGGAAAAGTTGAACGGCACCAGATCAAATTCCTGATCCAGTCGCGGAAGCAGGTCAAGTGATTCGCTTTTCAACACTGAACGCGTCAAATCCAATCGGGGAAGGTTCCGGAATGGCGGTAAATTCTCAATCGACGCAGTCGCGGCGTTGGTAGAACCCGCGTCGATTCTGCCCGTAGCAATCGCAGCCCGCCGAATATCTTCCTCCTTCACCCGCGGATCGGTGATTCCCATGCTCTGGCTCCCATCCACAAGTATCAATAAAGCCCGGCGAATCTCGCCCTCGACCGTGAAGGCCAACACCGGACGCAACAACAGCAGAGCGAGGGTCAGGAGGAACGCGCACCGAAGACCGAACAAAGTCCATTTTCGGGCCGGCGTGATATCGACCGGGTTACGATGATACGACCACCAGGCCACCCCACCGAGAACGACCGCGAAAAAGATAAACCACCCCATACCGACACCGCCCTGAAACGCCAGTCGCACACCGGCGATATCGCCAGCGGACTCGACGCGTGCTCCGAGCAGTTTGAGGAGGAAAGATGTCATGCGTGGGGAATCTCCAAATTCCAAACTCCAAATTCCAAACAAATCCCAAACTCCAGATACCAGCTCGACCGCGAATTGCGGTGACTGGATCCTGAAGCTTGAAGCTTCCCTGGATTTTGGATTTTGAGGCTTGGAATTTTCATCTACTTGCTTCGACTGAACCACTGCGCCAGGAACGTTTCCGCTCCGGCTAAAATCAAAACGAGAATGGCCAGCGGAAACCAGAACTCCGCGCCGACCCGTTGCTTCTCAACCACTTGCCGTAGAGCTACCATCGGCCCCCATTTAGTGACCGTCGCCACTTTCTGAATTTCCTCCAAATCGGGCTCGCTCAATTCCGCGAGGGACGATTCCTTCGGATCCGCCTGAGCGGCAAATTTCATCACAGTGGGAGGATCGCTGATGGTGGCTTCGTAGAGCCCTCCTTTGTCCGTCCGGGCATACCGCAACAGCGGTAGTCCGTTCACCATTTCGACGCGCGCCAGATCCCGTTGATCGCCACTGTGCAACGGCCCGACAACTGAAGCGTCCTTGCCAATCAATTCCGGATTCACCCGTTGCACGAAGGGTTGCCCGACCGACAGATTCGCGGTCTCATCCTGCAGGAGGACCATCGAAGCCAGGCAACGATGGAGCAATGGAACGAACGCCGGGCGCACGGATAAATCGTTCCAGGCGATATCCGCCGTGCTGGCAAACTGAATCACCCGTCCCAGGCCGTAAATCTTCTCCACAATCGCCGGGCTGTTATCCGCCAATCGCAAGACTACCTTGGTGGAACTGAGCGCATTCGTCGCAGTAGTTTCTTTATCCACAATGGGTTGCAGGTCGAAATATCGATACACGCGCGCGGATGCGAGAGTTCCGGACGATTGATTTCGCCATAAGGAAACAATCGGATGATCGTAGTTTTTGGTGTGGAACGACGCGAATTGCCGGTCCTGCTTCTCGTCGCCCCTGGGCTCCCCAAACATCGCCGGCAAAAGTTTCACTCGCTTCGCCAGATGTTCGTTGTAAAAAGCCGGATTGATCTTCGATCCCGGAAAGACCATCAACCCGCCACCGCGACGCACGTAGCGTTCCAGCAATTGCGCACGCGCGGCCGGTATCTCCGAAACATTCGCCAGCACGACCACGTCGAAGTCGTCAAAACGCACACCGCCAAGTTCAGCGGGGGTGATCACTCGCGGCTTGATGAAATAGTCCGGTTTTTCCGCCATTGGAACCGGCGTCAGCGCGTGACCGAGAAAAAACGTTTCTGATTCGCGCGCCTCCTGCCCGGGATCGCCATCGACCAGCAACACGTGGACATCCTTGATTGCGCGCACCGCCAGCGTCCGACGATCGTCAAAGGCAAGCCGGTCGCTATCGATATGGGCAGTCACCGCGTGCCAGCCTTCGCCGGATAACCGCGCGAACAAGGACACTCCACGTGTCCCATTCGCGGGAATCTCGGGAATCACGACTTGATCGACCGGCGCGCCTTCGTCCACCTGCAGACTCACCTTGACATTCTCCGCCGCGGCCAGGCCGTGATTGGCCACGCTGACCTCAAATCGCAGCGGACGATTCACCGGCGAGAGACCCGTTGCGAGCGTTAACTCGCTGACCGCGATGTTTCGCAATTCAGGACGCCCGACGAGAATCAGATGCACGCGAAGATTTTCCTTCTGCCCTTCGTTGCGCGTGCGTTCCAGCAATCCCTGAATGTCGCCGAGTTGCCGCCAGCCATTGGCCTGCCCGTCAGTCACGAGATAAATCTCTTTTTGAATCGCCGCACGGCCTTTCAATGATTCAACGGCTCGTTCCATCGGCGGATACAAGTCACTCGAGCGATCACTCAATGGCGCTTCGCGCAGCACTTTGCGCACGAGGTTGAGATCATGCGTCGGTTCCTCGATCAATGGCTGCGCGGCATCCGAGGCGAGAAACACAGCCGCCGCCGAACCCGACGGAAGTGAATCCACAATCTGTTCAGCCGCCTTGCGGGCTTGTTCAAAACGGGTTTCAACGCCGTCGTGCATTCCCATGCTGCCGGAGTTATCGAGCAGAATAACCGCGCTGACCTTGGCCAGACCGAATGCACCGGCGGCCGTATCGCGCCAGGCCGGTCGCGCCAGCGCTAGCGCCAGGAGAAATAACATCACGCAACGGAGAATCAGCAGGATCAAATCCTCGATGCGCATGCGTTTCTGGTTTTGCTCCACGCTCACTCGCACAAACCGCATTGCCGCCCAGATCACCTTTTGAAATCTCCGCCGGTTCAACAAATGAATGATGATCGGCACGGAAACCGCCGTGAGGCCAAAAAGCAAAAATGGATTCAGGAATGACATCGCTAGAAATTCCCAATGACCAATGACCTATGAACTATGGGCAATGACCGGCCTCTCGCTCGCGCGTTGTCGGAATGTCCGCTGTCTCCGCCAGGTCTTGGAGTGCGGTGGCAGAGCGAAGCGGCGACACCGCTTTCCTTGAAATCGCCGCAGATTGATTGCCGTGGCTTGGGAAACCCGAACGCTCGCGCAAATTCGCCGCCGCTGTTGGCCGGCAACCCGTTCAAATCATCCGAACACGCCTCGTTCGCTCGAAAGCGGCGCGGCGGTGCCGCACTCCCAGACGCTGGCGCGCATTTCGAGGCTTTGTGACGTTTCATTTGTCCTGTTCCATTCATCGTTTTGCGCTCGTTTTCAAACGAAACGCCAGGTAGCCGCTGAGCATTTCATGCAGCGGTTGCGACGTGTTGACCTGCACATAATGGCAGTGATTCTTCTCGCAGCCTTCGCGAATGCGATCGCAGAACGAGTTGAATTCACGCAGGTAGCTTTTTCGAATCTCCTGCGGACGCGTCATGATTTTCGGAATCTGCTCAAGTCCCTCGAATTCGACCAGGCCTTCGAAGGGAAACTCGATCTCCGTCTTGTCCAACACGTGAAAGACGATCACCTCGTTGCCGCCGAAGCGGAGGTGCTGAACGCCTTCGAGTATCTGTTGCTCATCATCGAACAGGTCACTGATGATGATCACGATTCCGCGCCGCCGAATCTGGTTCGCCATTTCATGCAGAATATTGGCAATGCCCGTCTGCCCGTCCGGTTCGAAGCCGGCCAGTTTGGTCAAAATCTTTGGCAACATCGCGTGGCTGTTGCTGCGCGGCAGGTATTCCCGCGTAATCGTGTCAAAAATATCCAGCGCCACGGCATCGCGCTGATGGAGAATCAAGTAGGAC
>CALBIE010000036.1 GCA_937893495.1 uncultured Verrucomicrobiales bacterium
CGCTCTGGGCCTTTAAAGCCGGGTGAAAAGCGATACACCCGGGGATGTTCCAATAATTACGAGGTACTGCAAAATTTTTGTTAACATGATTCTGATTCATCGCTACGCTCGCGGCCCCGCGTGGAAAATCGAGTGCGGATTTTTGATGGGAAACGTGGTGAGCAGCGGTTGAACGCGTTTTTGAAATGGAAACAAACCTGATTACTACCTGCGCGATTGCCTTTGTGGCGGTAATGAGCCTCCTTGGTGGAATGGCCGTCGTGATCCGCCTTTTGACGGCACTGTTTCCGGACGAATCTGCGGAGGCGGATGCGAGCTTGATGACGGCACTTGAAACAGCCGTGAACGAAGCGTTCCCGGGCGCGTCGGTGGTCAGCGTGGAAGTCGAATAGTGGTGGTATGGAAAAAAGATGCCGGTAAGCGCTTCAATTGAGAGAGACGACTGTGGGTCAATGGCGGATTGGATGAGTTCAGTTCGAGTTGAGTAGATTTTATGCTTTTTACGGATAAGAAGAAAACGATTCGCGTGATGTTCACTCCCTTCCGGGATGGACTGCAAAGCTGTTTTGGGGGCAGAGTTCGCGTCAAGGACGTGCTGCCATCGATGAAGGCGGCGGTTGATGCGGGTATCCGACATTTTGAGTTCGGCGGCGGCGCTCGATATCAAGCGCCGTATTTCTATGTTGGCGAAAGCCCTTTCGACTGCATGGACCAAATGCGGGCAACCGTCGGGCCGGATGTGGATCTTCAGATTTTGACCCGCTCAGTGTCCGGCGTTACGCTCACTTCGCAGAAACTTCCCGCTCTTCAGCTCCAGGCACAACTCATGAAGAAACATGGGACCACTTGGGACCGGAATTTCGATTTCATGAATGACGTGCAAAATCTTGCGCGCACCGGGCAGCCGATTATTGACGCCGGGATGCATCATCAGGTTTGCATCGCGTTGATGGGCTTACCGTTTCATTCCGATAAAGTGCACACCGCCGAATTTTACGTGGACGTCATGCGGCGATTCCTGGCAACCGGCGTGCATTTTGATTCAGTCTGCCTGAAAGATGCGTCCGGAACGACGGATCCTCGCACCTGTTACGAAACGGCTAGGGGACTTCGCGAATTGCTTGGTCCTGACGTCCTGATCTGGCAGCACACGCACGACACGGCCTCCATGGGCATTGCCTGCTACATGGCCGGTGTGGAGGGTGGGGTGGATGGCATTGACTTGTCGATTCGACCGCTCGCCTCCGGTACGGTTCAACCGGATATCCGGGCCATGGCGCACGCGCTGAAAGGAACGGGTTATCGACTCGACGTTGACCCGGGCAAGCTTGGCGACGTCGAGAAACTGCTCGAAGAAGGTTTGTCGGAATACGAATTCAGTCCAGTCACCACCACCTGCGATGCGCGAGTCGTTGGCTTTCCCATGCCGGGCGGCGCAATTGGTCCCAATGTTCACATGATGAAGGAAGCGGGTATTCTCGACAAATACGGCGCGGTGCTGGAGGAGTTTCCCGAAGTCGTCCGAGCGGGTGGCGCGTGGACCAGCGTGACTCCGGGCAGTCAGCAATACTGGTTGCAGGCGTTCAATAACGTGTTGCACGGACGCTGGAAGAAGATTGAGGCCGGATACGGCAATTCCGTGCTGGGATACTTTGGCCGACCTCCAATTGATCCGGACCCTGAAGTTGTAAAGATTGCCGGTGAGCAATTGGGCAAGGAGCCATTTTTCGGCGATCCACTTGAAGCGGCGCCCGACAGCCTCGCGGCGGCGGATGCGGCGTTGAAGGAACGCAATCTGGAATTGACCGACGAGAACCGGTTTCTGGTGGCGTCGGCGGCGGTTCCGGGTAAGGACATGACCTTGAACGAAGGGATACGTTTGTTGGAAGGTCGCGCGAAGATTTCCCTCCCGTTGAAGAAGAATGAGAAACCTGCGGATACTTCATCAACCGCAATGCCGGCTGAACCGTTTACGACGACCTGCGAAGTCTCCGAAGGTGGAAAAACCCGATCGTTCAAGATCACCATCGCTCCGCCGCAGATAGAGAACGCGACTCAAACGACCAATACGGCATCCGGCGGAAAGGCAGTGCCGGTTTACTCCCCGTTCGAGGGCAAAGTGGAAGTCGTCGAAATTGCGGTGAAGGCGGGACAGTCCGTAAAAAAGGGGCAAGTCGTTGCGGCGGTGGAAGCGATGAAGGCCAAACACGATGTGAAGGCACCGTGCGACGGATTGGTGCGCAGCGTCGATACGGCGCTGGGATCAGTCGTTGCCAAGGGTATTCCGATTCTCACACTGGAAGCGTAACATGGAGGTCTGGCAGAAACTCATCGATCAAGCCGGGTTGCTGAACCTTACCTGGCAAAACGGAGTCATGTTCCTGGTGGCGGGAACGCTGATTTTTCTGGCCATCAAAAAGAATTTTGAACCACTGCTCCTGATTCCGATCGGCTTCGGAGCGCTGCTGGCCAACATTCCCCTGGCGGATTTGAGCGCCTCCAGCAGTTTCAAGGGTGACCATGCCCCGCTGCTTCAGTTGATCTACAACGTCGGTATCAAGACTGAACTGCTTCCGCCCGTTATCTTCATGGGGGTTGGAGCCTTGACGGATTTCCGGCCGCTGCTCGGGCGGCCCATCACATTTCTTCTTGGAGCGGCGGCTCAACTGGGAATTTTTGTCGCCGCCCTGGGCGCATATTACCTCTTTGGTTTCACGGCCAAGGAAGCCGCCTCAATCGGGATTATCGGTGGAGCTGATGGTCCGACCACTATCTTTCTCACCGCGAAACTTGCCCCGCATCTGCTCGGAGCCGTCGCCGTGGCGGCCTATTCCTACATGGCACTTGTGCCGGTGATTCAGCCGCCGATAATTCGTCTGCTGACGACGAGGGAAGAACGCGAGATTGACATGCCGCAGGCCAAACCCGTTTCGCATACTGCGGTAATCGTATTTCCGATTATTACCTGCATGTTGGCGTCACTCTTGATTCCCAGTTGCGCCCCGTTGCTGGGCATGCTGATGTTCGGTAACCTGCTTCGTGAATCCCGGGTGACTGATCGCTTGAGCAATACCGTCGGTGGACCGCTGATTAATATCGTGACCATCTTTCTCGGGTTGACCGTGGGTGCCACCATGGAGGGAACCGGATTTCTCCAGCCGCGAACGCTGTTCATTCTGGTGCTGGGCATGTTTGCGTTTGCCTCCAGCACCTTTGGCGGACTGATATTTGCCAAGTTCATTAATCTGTTCATGGCACACGACAAAAGAATAAATCCCTGCATCGGAGCCGCCGGTGTTTCCGCCGTGCCGATGGCGGCGCGAGTGGTGCAATCTTTTGTCTCGAAAGAAACCGACGGCCGTGTGAATCCCCTGATGGCGGCGATGGGGCCCAACGTCGCGGGTGTCATTGGATCGGCCGTTGCTGCTGGTGTTTTTCTCGCCTTGTTGCAGTAGGGAGCATTGCCGCGCGCGACGTGCGGCGTTAACGCCGAAAAAGGGTCCACCTGCAACCAAGGCACCTAATCTCGGACCATTTCTCAGCTTCAAAGTCTCTGCGGACTGAAGTCTGCCTCCCACGGCGGAGCTCCGCCTGAATTCGCCCGACAGAGCTCGGAGTCGATTTTGGGCATTGGCTAATACAGTTCCTCCACTATATTGTGCGCATGGCAGAAGTAACAACGGTGGAACTCAAGCGCGATTGCGTGGCGATTCAGATCCCGGTCGGTACGGAGGTGAGTTTGAAGGCGGGGACTCCCGTCGATATCGCCCAAACACTCGGCGGCAATTTCACGGTTCACAGCATGGGTGGGCTTTTCCGGATTGATGGCAAGGATGCCGACGCTCTTGGCGTTGAAGCACCGCCGGCCGTCGTGGAAGGGGCAGAGAAGGGCGAGACCAGTGGGACAGCCAGCGACGATGAAATATGGGGAGCCTTGAAAACATGTTTCGATCCGGAAATCCCCGTCAACATCGTCGATCTGGGGCTCGTTTATGACATGCAGTGCGAAGCCGACGATACCGGCAAAAATAAAGTATCCGTGAAAATGACGCTTACCGCGCCCGGATGCGGAATGGGGCCGGCCATTGCCAAAGATGCCCAGGACAAGATTTTGGCGCTTAGTGGAGTTGCCGACGCCAGCGTGGAGGTGGTTTGGGATCCGCCCTGGCATCAGAGCATGATTTCGCCGGAGGGTCGGAAGATTCTTGGAATTGAATAGGCGTTTAAATCCTTTGACAACGGGGAGGCGGATTCCTAATTTCTCCGTCCCGTTTGGCTGGGGTCGTAGCTCAGTTGGTAGAGCACCTCAATGGCATTGAGGGGGTCAGGAGTTCGAATCTCCTCGGCTCCACCAGCCTTCGCCCGGAATGAAATGGAGGGAGAAGGCTGCCGCGCCGAAGCTCGGAGAGATTTCAACCACGGATGACTCGGATTTCCCGGATGAGGAAGAGCGTGATTACGTCAGTTCCATGCAGATTTCGACCACGGCACTTCCGTCGTTGCAGTCCGTTACCGTGAATCCGTGTTTCCGGTAGTAATCCGGTAGCCACGGCCGTTCCTTGTAGTCGGAGTGTTTGACCTTGCCGGTCAGTCGATTGAATCCGCGTTGGGTTGCGAATCCCCTGATGTATGCGATGGCGTTCTTGCCCAATTCCTTCCCGCGATGTTCCGGTTCAAGATGAATGTCGCCGATGAACAGGTCTCCACCCCGTTTTAGGAAGTTGGCATATCCCGCGCGGCAGTTCTTCCGGTGGAACTCCATTCGACAACCTGTTTCGTCGTCGTCCACAAGAAGGACCGAATACTTCCGTCCCCTGCCATCGCAGACGGTGGGTTCCTGTTCCCGGTGAAACAGGTCCCTTACCCGGTGAATGAATCCGAACACGCCAGATTAAACGCGCGCAAAGCCGATAAGTTGCGGGTCATCGACCGGGCTTGACTATCCCGGTTCACAGGTGAATGATGGCTGCGGACTGGGATTTCTCGGTCGGTGGGCGTGTCTGGCTTTGCCGGATGCGTCCATTTGCATTTCAGCGGAAGGTTTTGAAGCTGTTGTGCGACTCTTGGATGCGGCTGCATCTCTTTTTTCCTCGCCTGCGCCGAAAAGTGAAAGCGATGCTGCGCGCCTTCCATCAGTCAGGCGTCAATCATCCACGCCGTAGAATCGCATCGCGTTGACCCGGTTGATGACCCGTTCAATCGGGGAACCGTCGATGCCGATGTCCTTCAGCATGCAGATTTCAAGCAATGCCTTCATCTGGTAGCACATGCGGTGCAGTTCGAGCCCTTCGGCGATCTTGCCGCTTTCCCTGAGTTTCTTGTCGTAATGCGTGAGGTAGTTTCGGGTATGGCGGATCTTTGCCGCAAACGCTTCCGGGTGCGGAATCAGATTTGCAATGTCGTCGGGGTGCAGATCGAGAATGTCCTTGATGCGGCGGGCCAGCGTCTTGCTGTTGGCGAAGTGGAGCTTTTCCTTCAGCCAATCTTTGTCTGCCCTTAGCGTGACTGCCCCGAGAATCCGATTTCGCCGGGTCTTGAATGCCGCTTTTGGTTCCTCGCATCCGTTGAATCGCGGATTGTGCGCGTGATAGACCTCCAGCGCCTGAGCCATAAAAAGGAAAAAGTGATTTCCGTGAAAGCCGCGATTGAAGATCGTGGCGAAATAGAGATCGAGCACGGCATCCAGATGTTCGTGATAGGAGAACCAGCGTTGCAGCACCGCTTCGAGCGAATCGCGAATCTGAGCGAACTCCACGAGCGAATTCCCGGCCAGAAGGCTTCGGTTGGCGGTGTCAACGTGTTCGTTCGTTCGCAGCACCTCGATTTCATCTTGCGGTTCGGATTCCGGCAATCGGAATGAAGCCTTGTCCAAAAAAACTTCGATGCCCGTCATGAGGCCAAGAAACCGGCGAAACACGTGTATCCAATTCCGATTGATGCGTTCAAAATGCTCTGGGCTCGGAAACTCAAACTCCGCAACCTGCCGTTCAGAAATCTGGTAGCTGTTGTATTCGCCCTTGCAAGTGGGTCTGACTGAAATGGCCAGCTTCACACCGCCGTTCAAACGGCATTTAATATCGGGCGGGCGCTGATAGCTGGTATTGGAATCCCAGTTGGGGGCGAACTCGGTCTTGATTCCAGTCCGACACAGCCAGGAAGAAGGCGCGGAATATTCGACGAACGCTTCCTGAAAGGCCAGGTGATCCCACGAGTCCAAGTGCTTCCCGAGAAATGTGTAAAGCGGATGCACCTGAATTCGGACAAGTGCTCCCGAGTGCTTCTTCGATGGCGCAGTGCATCCGAACAGCGTGATGGGGTGACCATTGGCATCAAGGCCATGAATGATCTTCGGAACCGGGTCATCCTTTTCGAATAGACGCTTCGCTCGTTGACTGAAATCGCCCGTAAACGGCAAATTGACCGTCAGGATTGCGCCGGAATCGGGAAGATACTCTAAAACACCGAAACAGGGCTCCTCATTTCCAAGAATCGACCACGACCCTTCGATAGTCCGACTTGAGTTCACTTTTTGCCCGCCTGTTTCGCCTTCTCGGGTTCCTTCTCCGCCCGGATGCGGTCGAGGAGGGCGGAGGCGGGTTCGTCCTTGGGGTCTTGGGGGAAGAGTTCGCCGCGAAAGGCTTTTGCGAGGATGGATTGTGTCAGCTTCTCCACGTGCGCCCTGGCTTTCTCGAACCGGGATTCAATTTGGTCGGCCAGCGCAAACAAGCCCTCCACTCGCCGCACGATTTCCTGTTGCTCTGGGAGCGACGGCAAGACAAACGGCAGCTCGCGAACGCGTTGACAGTTCAGCGCTTGTGGACCTGAACCCCCACCTCGTTCTCGCGTCGCTTCGTAT
This sequence comes from uncultured Verrucomicrobiales bacterium, assembly GCA_937893495.1. GTDB lineage: Bacteria > Verrucomicrobiota > Verrucomicrobiia > Limisphaerales > JAYPXF01 > CALBIE01. The sequence goes on from CALBIE010000036.1 coordinate 6,857, forward strand.
TGCAGTTGAAACCATCGCCACAAATATGCAGAGGCAACCAAACCGTGATCCAAAACAACGGCGGCGACGTTCTGGTTAATCGTTGCTTCGATGTTGAGGATGGCCGTTTGCCCTCTGGTCTTTCCTTCGCCAATCATGGCAATCAGGACAGAGCCCCGGGGAAGAAGGCGCACGGAACTTCCTTCGTAGCCCGCCTTAGTTATTCGCTCGCGAGTTTCAGAAATCAGATTGTTTCGAACCTCGCCCGAACTGACCCAAGGAATTGTTCCATCCCAAAACTCCGGTTGTTTTCGAGACGGCGTGCTGCCGTTACAGACTGCGCCAATAGCTCCGATGCGGCAACCTAGCCAAGTGCCGGGGATGTCAGTCAGTCCGACGTCTCCTTCATCATCGCGCAGATTGCGCTCGTCAAAGACTTCCTCAATCTGAGTTTTCTCCTTTTGGGTTTTTGCTGACGCCAGACGCTTCTCTTTGATTCTGGCGAGCAGGACTTTGGTTGTTTCGGTAGTGGAATTCTCCTCCCGCCAGTTGGCGGTGAGGCGACCAGAACAGGCGGCGGCGAGGACGGATTGGCGAAAGCGTTTGAGCAGGGCCGGTATCTTGGCCAACCGCAGCTGGCTGGCGTCCACTTTGCCCAGCAGCTCGGTGAGCTTCGCCACAATCCGCCGCTGCTCTGCAAGGGGAGGAAGGGGTAATTCAAGCGTTTCAATAAAACCTTTTGGGACACGGGCCTGTCCGGCTGTCCCGGTGAAGTTCTCCTTGGCTGCGCGGCGAATGTGAGACTGAGAAAGGAAGCGGTAAAGGTAGTCTGGATCGACCTTGCCGAGTGGGCGAATCACGTGAAGCTCGGTGGTTCCGCAACCGAGATTGTTTCGCAATCCGCGAGCCACCGCACCTTTGCCGTTCTCCGTGCAGGGCGTGATCTTCGCGAACAACACGTCGCCTTCGGCAAAGTGCGTAAAGCCTTTGCGAACGTCTCCAAGAGTCCGGTCTTCCAAAGTGCGAAAACCTGGGGCCGTTTCGCTCAGCGCGGTCATCCGCGCGAACGAGATTGGCAGGCCGTGCTCGATGACCGTCGGATGCCTTGGGTTGATGATGGCAATCTCGCACAAAGCGGTGTGCACCCAACCGTGCGGCAGTTCGTCGCCCATCGGCTCGGTCCGTCGAATTTTGACCACGGATTGCACGGATTTCGCGGATTGGTTGTTCTTCATCCGTGTCATCCGCGTAATCCGTGGTTCTCGTTCCGGTTTCCCCTGACGACACGTTTCCAGTCGAGTTTGGCTTCCTTGAAGTTGAGCAGCAGCGTCACGTCCAGGTCGGTGATGTTCAGGTAGCCGAGCATCTGGGCGACGTGCGAGTCGTTGAACGCCGTCACCACCTTTGGATCAGCGATCACCGTTCCGTCCACGATGAGATCGGGAATGAGCTTGCCGATGAAATGTTCGTGGTAATGCACGGGATATTCCCGTTGTTGTTCGACGGTGTGCCCGCGCTCTGTCAGTTCAATGACCAGGGCATTTTCATAAAGTTTTTCATCCAACCCCGGCTTCAACTCATTCAGCACCGCCATCGCCGCGCCGATGATGTCCCGGGTGATTTCTTCGTGTTTCATGGCTAAGTTTTAACCACGGATTACGCGGATTTCACGGATTGAAAAAGGTTCATGCGAAGTTTCATGTTTGATGGATTCTTTTCAAAATCCGGGATGAGTTTGGTTTGGCCAATTATCCGTGTCATCCGTGCAATCCGTGGTTCAATCAGGTTTCTCCAGCAGTTCAACAATCTCGCGCAAGTCATCCACCACCGCTTCGAGCTCCGTGATGGCATCGGCGGCGAGGTCCTGTGGCTCTGGCAATTCATCGCTGTCTTCGAGCGAGTCGTCTTTCAGCCATGTGATGTCGAGCTTGTAGTCGCGTGCCTTGATGTCATTGAGGGAAAATTTTCGGAAGCGGCCTTCCTCGCCAAGGTCCTTCCTTTTGCTCAATCCGTTCGGGTCCTTGCCGTAGCATTTCACGAATTCGGCGAAGTGTTGCGCGGTCAGTGGTCGGTCCTTCTTGGTGATGCCCGGCACATTGGAGCGGGCGTCGAATATCCACACGTTCTCCGTAGGCGGGCCTTTCTGAAAGAAGAGGACGTTCGCCTTCACTCCCTGACTGTAGGGTGTGAACGTGCCGCGCGGCAGGCGCAGGATGGTGTGCAGGTTGCAATCCTCCATCAGCAGTTTGAGCACTTCGCCCGCCTTGTTCTCGAACAGGCAGTTGTCCGGCAACACCATCGCTGCGCGTCCACCCGATTTGAGAATCGTGACGACGTGCTGGATGAAATTGAGCTGCTTGTTACTCGTCGCGACCGTGAAATCATCGCGGTCCGGGGCCTGATTCGCGCCCTTGGTTCCGAACGGGGGGTTCGTCAGAACGACATCATACTGTTGATTGCCGGGCGGTTCGTTGATGGTGTCGCCAAGGTAGATGTGCGGGGACACACCGTGCAGGAAGAGATTCATCAGGGCCAATCGACGTGGACGCGGGACCAGGTCCTGCCCAAAATAGGTCTTCTCCTTGATGCGTCGGGCTTCCTTGCGCTCGAACGTGCCGCCGGAGACGTCCGACGAGATGAGCCATTCATACGCGCAGACGAGAAAGCCGCCCGTCCCACAAGCCGGATCGCTGATGGCAAAGTCGGAAATCCCGCGCGGGTCGGGCTTCATCACGCGCACGATGGATTGAATGAGGACGCGCGGCGTGAAGTATTGCCCCGCGCCCTTCTTGCCCTCGCTCGCCGCCTTTTCCAGCAATCCCTCGAATGCCTGCCCTTTCACGTCGATATCCATCGCGGACCATTCCTCCTCATCAATCATCGTGATGAGCCGCTTCAGATTGACCGGATTGTTGAAGCGGGGAACGGACTGCGCGAAGATGTCGCCGATGATGCCCTTTTCCTCGCGCAACTTGCGGAGCATGTCGGCGTAGTGGTCGGTCAACGAAGTCCCCGACCGTTCCTTCAGGCTTTCCCAGCTCGATGACTTGGGCAACGCAATCTCGCGTTCATCCGCCATCTTGAGGAACAGCAGATACGTCAACTGCTCGATGTAATCCCCGTAATCAACGCCGTCATGCCGCAACGTGTGGCAGAACCCCCAGAGTTTTTGAACGATGTCAGACATATTGATTGTCGAGATTCACCACTACGGGTTCTTTTCGAGAAGGACTTTCAACAGATATTCAACTCCGTCGGCATGCCGAATCCGGTGAATCTGTTTGGAGTGTTTCTTGAGAAGCTTTGTTTTGCTGAGTTTGCTGAGGTCCTTCCAGTGCTTCGTCGGAAAAACGTAGATTGCGTTTCCATACTTTGGGCATTCGAGCACAGTTTTCTTCGGAAACACGAATGCCACGTAGCCGCGAAACGAATCAAGTCCAAGGAAAATCTTTTTCGGTTTCAGCTTCTTAATGGATTCGATTCGCTCCATTTCAATCTTGGTCTTGGACCGTTTCTGCATCGCACCGTAAAAATTGTAAATCACTGGCCATGCGTCGCCATCCGCTTCGAGCATTTGCCAAGGAACGCGTTCGATAGGAGCATCAAACTTGGGATGCTCGACCTGTAGCAAGTCGGATGGATGCCAAGTCTTGGCTTGGGTCAGTAGTCGATGCTCCATTCCCGCTTGCATCCGCCGACCTTCTGGGGTCTCAAACAGCCGGAAGAACCTGAGATACGAAATCAAAATTTCGAGGACTTCACGTTTTTGAATTTGGTCGAACCCTGCCCGCACTGATTCGTCTTCTGCAATGATTGATTCCAGCGTAGTTCTGTAGTTTATAAACCCCTCTTTCGACGTAAACCAAGCTTCTGCATCTTCTAGGAAAGGAACGTAGAAAACGAAGGCGTTTCGCATGAATTCGCATTGCCCCAGTTCGGATTCGAACGACTCCATGCAGTCCACACAAAAAAATGCTGGCGCGTCAGTTTGTGTCCCGAAGATAACTGAATGATTCTTCGAACATCGCGGGCAGTTGCGGCGAATTCGAAGGATTGTTCCATCAGAATACCTAAGTCGGCTACGTAGGTCAGAAACAAGAGTATCAGGGGCTTCGGTTATTGACAGAAAGAACCAATTCCCGTGCTCGTTAGGCTTGTAGTTTACCTTCTTCGTTCTGCCAAGATTGCGAAGGAATTCCCATTCTGAAACGGCTTTTCCGAACCCCGTTTCCGCATTGGAAATTACTGGGTTTGTGAAGTGCTGCCATTTCATGGCAGGGTGCCCAATTCTTGACATGTGGACGAGACGGGCGACTGAACAGCCGCTCGGTTCGCAAACCATTGCTTTAGCAAGCGTTTCAAACTGTTCTATGCTCGGAGTCCTCTGGCTAACTCGTTTTATCGACGTTGCTCGATTCATCACTTTTTCCGCGATGCGAATCGAATCGATATCCGATTTCGCAACCAACTCCTTGTCGCCCAAGCCGCGAAGGGATCGAACCGAAACTATCGCTGATTTGAACCTCTCAGCGGGAGATACTCCCGATTCGACTATCTGATTCAGCAGCGCCGAGAAGTCAATCTCGCCCTTGGATCCAGTTATTACAGTTGCCCCGATGTTTTGCTTAGGTGTGGTTTTCATACTGTTTTGTATCCAGCACAATCACTTTGATCCTGAAATCGCTGGCTGTAAACTTCGTATTCCTGCGGAACTTGTTGCCCTGCGGGGTATTGAATGCGTTGAACTCTCGAACTGCTTGCGCTGCCAATGCCTTCCGATCCACAAGAAACAAAACCCGCTTGGCGAGCTTGCTTTCGAGCAGGCGGTAAATCTGTGAGACGGTCGTGAATGTCTTGCCCGTGCCGGTCGCCATTGCCACCAACATTTCGCGTCGTCCATCGCGAATGGCCCCTTCGACGTTGAACAGACATTCCCGCTGATACGGTCGCAGTCCGGGATTGTTCTCGATGGGCGTATCGAGCAACCAGTCATGGCAG
>CALBIE010000037.1 GCA_937893495.1 uncultured Verrucomicrobiales bacterium
CGCTCCGTTGCCAAAATGAGAATTGTTGCCCTATTTGCCGCCCTTTTTCTTTTTGGCATTGCGATTCTGGCCCTTTCCCTTTAACGCCGATCCCGCTGCGGCTTTCCTTACGTTCTTCATGTTGGCTTCAAGGAACTCCGGCGTCACGCCGACCGTTTGCATTAACGCCGACAACTTCACATCGGTCTGCCCGATGATTTTCCGATACTCGTCAACATCCGCCAGATCCCGCATCTCATCCGGATCGGTTTTCAAATCATAAAACTCGAAGGTCTGCGAACGCGGAAATCGAATGAGTTTGTATCGGTCTGTCCGGATGCCCCAATGTTGTGGCGCGCGGGCGTAGTAAGCATAGAAGATCGATTCTCGCCAGTTCGCGGGCGACTGACCCCGCAGGAGCGGACGCAAGCTGACGCCTTGCATCGGGTCTGGTTTCGCAACGCCGGCAAAATCAAGCATCGTCGGCCCGAAATCAATGTTCATGGCCAGTTTGTCGTTTACTGTTCCTCGCTTGATCTCCTTCGGATACCGGACGATCAACGGCATCTTCAACGACGTTTCCAATATAAGACGTTTGTCGAACATGCCATGTTGTCCGAGCCAGTAACCCTGATCCGAAGTGTAGATGATTAACGTGTTGTCCTTGATTCCCTCCGCTTCGAGATAATCGAGAACGCGCTTGATGTTCTCATCCAGTGCGGCGACGCAGCGGAGGTATTTGTGCAGCATGAATTGGTAGGCAATGGAACGCTTTTCCCGGTCGGTCAAACCCGTGCGCGGCATTTCGACCCGACGCACATCGTAATAAGACTTCGGCGCATCTTTGTCGTACATAAACGAGTAGTGCATCCACTTGAGCAGCGGACTGGTCGTCTTGACCGCCTCGTGAAGATTGTGCGGCTCCGGCACGTCCTTGCCCTCCAGATAATGCTCCCAGCGTTCCGGATAATCGAACGGCTCGTGCGGGCCCTTGAAATGCAGGCTCAGGTAAAACGGTTTCGCCTTATCACGTTTCTCCTTCAGCCAATCCAACGCGACGTCCGTGTATCGGTCGGCGTAGTAGCCCGGTAACTTCTTCGACGAACCATCCGGCCGATGCAGCGTGGGGTTGAAGTAGTTCCCCTGCCCTTTCGTCACCGCATACTCGTCGCAACCGCGCGGCAGGTGTGCCATGTGCCATTTGCCCACGACGGCGGTCGTGTAACCGGATTTCTGCAACTCGACGATGTAACTCGGCGCATCCGGCTTGAGTCGGCAATTGAGATTCAGCGCGCCGGTCTGGTGCGAGTACTGACCACTGATAATGCTGGCCCGTGACGGCGAGCAGATCGAATTGTTGCAACAGCAATTGTTAAACCGCATTCCCTCCGCCGCCAACCGATCAATTGTCGGCGTCTTCACATATTCCTTCAACCAGGAGCCGTAGGCACCGATGCCCTCCAGCGTGTGGTCATCGGACATGATGAACAGGATGTTGGGTCGATCGGCACGGACAAATGTGGCCAGCAACAGGCTGGCGAGAAGCAAGGTCCGAATCATGCGGTCAGTCTCTCCGGGACATCAATTGAAGGCAATGCGCAAAACCGGAGCACCAGCGTTCCAGATTATCGCCGAGGTCGATAGGATAGACGTTTTCTTGGATCGAAGAGTTGGCGCTATTCCCTCCCTGAATCTGGTAGCAGCCGACGTAAGGAGGCTCATGCAACCTGGGGCAGAAGAAATTAGAGCCTCCTTGCGTCGGCTGCTACGGTTCAGGGGTTCAACGCGCGTTCCGTCCGATTCCGACCTGTTGGCCTGACTTCGGGACAATCAAATTCGCAGCGCCGAGCCGGCGCCCCACCTTTTCCGCATCATTTCGCGGAACTTCGCCGGCTCTTTGCCTCCAACTTTACTCCAGTAACCCGACCAGTCGCGATGATGTCAATATCCCCGTCCGGTTGATAGACGACAAAATCCAGATCCGCAGGAGATACCATGGCGAACTCGCGATGCCGAACCGGAACGACACGCCCGTCAGACAGATGTACCTTGAATGGTTGAAACGGTGCCGCATCCAGAAGCTTTCGGATGGTCTGTGTCGTCATAAAATCAGTTTAGATTCCGAATCCAATTAATCAAGTCCCAACAGGCGCATTCGGGCGAAGCCCCGCCACGGGAGCGCGGACTTCAGTCCGCAGAGGCGTTGCAGTGCAGAAATCTTCCGTAGGCCGGTGACGATAGTTGCATGCGGACGTTTCTGCGGCGTAAATGCCGCGCTCCAGAACTCCGCCTCAATGCGCCCAGCCACACAGCTACGCCGTCCTTTTTCCTTAACAAATGAATCGACTTCGACATCATGCAGTCGCACTTGACGAATCCCATTCTGAAATGAATTTCCTCCCGCAAACAACCATGCGCAATTTGCTCCTCGCCCTTTCCCTGTTATTCGCTGCGCCATTTACCCACGCCGAACAAATCAAAGGCATTCACGTGGGAGTTGCGCGCGTGGACATTACTCCCGCCCAGCCGATTCGCTTGAACGGTTATGGAAATCGCACGAAGCCATCCGATGGTGTCGCTCAGAATCTCTGGGCCAGGGCATTGGCCATCGGAGATGAACGACCCGTCCTTTTCATCACCGCGGATTTAGTTGGTGTGCCCAAATCCATTCCCGATGAAGTCGCCGCCCGATTGGCTCGCAAAATGCCGTTCGCCCGCGATCAACTGGCGCTCTGCGTCACCCACACTCACACGGGACCGACTGTGAAAGGCGTGCTGGAGAATATCTTCATGGCGCCAATCCCCGAGAACGAGCTGCGTATCATCACCGAGTACACCAGCCAACTGATTGACAAACTGGAACAAGTCGCGCTCGCGGCTTTGAAGAATCGACATTCCGGCGCGCTCGCGTGGGGGGTTGGCAAAGCGGATTTCGCCATCAACCGCCGCGTTTTGAAGGACGGCAAGTGGACCGGGTTCGGCGAAACGCCAACGGGCGTCGTGGACCATTCATTGCCCCTGCTCAAAGTGACGGACGCCAACGGCAAGACGCTGGCACTGCTCGTCAACTACGCCTGTCATTGCACGACTCTGGGGGGCAATTACAACCACATCCACGGCGACTGGGCCGGTCGCGCCGCGGAATTGCTGGAAAGCGAACACAAGGGAGTCACCGCCATGATTGCCATCGGTTGTGGAGCCGATGCCAATCCGAAGAATCGCGGCAAATTTGAATCCATCGAACCACACGCGCGCCAGGTTGCGGCCGAGGTCAATCGCCTCCTCGGCACCAGCCTGAAACCCATTCGTTCGAGTCCCCAAACCACTCTTCGCACGATAGATTTGCCGTTTGATTCGCTGCCGACCAGGGCGGACTGGGCGAAACTCGCCAACTCCAACCAACGTTACTCCTACTACGGAAAGAAAATGCTGGCCCGACTGGAACGCGGCGAGACAATCGCAAAATCTTTCCCCTACACGATCGCTTCATGGACGTTTGGAGACGACCTCGCGATGGTGTTTCTCGCCGGTGAGGTGGTCGCCGACTACAGCACGCGCCTGAAAACGATGTTCGATTCCAAGCGCCTCTGGATCAATGCCTATGCCAATGATGTCCCCTGCTACATCGCCTCCCGCCGCCTTTACGACGAAGGCGGCTACGAGGTGGATCGTTCAATGTGGTATTACGGCAAACCGACGCGACTTTCCAAAGACACGGAGGAACTCGTCATCGATGAGGTGACCCGGCAATTGCCGCACCGGTTCTACTCCGCGGAAACACTCAAACAGATGCCCGCGCCCGTGACGAAAGAGGAAGCGCTGAAAACCATCCGGGTTCGTCCAGGAATGAAGGTGGAACTCGTCGCCGCCGAACCACTCGTGATGGATCCGGTCGATGTTGCCTGGGGACCCGACGGCCGCATGTGGGTCGTGGAGATGACCGATTACCCGAACGGAATCAACGACGACGGCACGCCCGGCGGACGCGTGCGGTTTCTCGAAGACACCGACGGCGACGGCCTCTACGACAAGTCCACGCTCTTCGCGGAAAAGTTGAATTTTCCCAACAGCGTCCTCCCCTGGCGCAAGGGTGTTCTGATTTGCGCCGCGCCGGACATCCTCTACGCCGAGGATACCAACGGTGACGGCAAGGCCGACAAGTTTGAAAAAATCCTGACCGGCTTTGGCGAAGGCAACCAGCAACACCGCGTCAACGGATTGCAATGGGGACTCGACAATTGGATCTATTCCGCCAACGGCGATTCCAACGGAAAAATACGCTCACTCAAAACCGGCAAGGTCGTAGATATCAACGGGCGGGATTTTCGGTTCCGCCCCGACACCGGAGAAATCGAAACGGAAGCCGGCCGCACGCAATACGGCCGCAGTCGCGACGACACCGGCAACTGGTTCGGCAGCAACAATTCGAATCCGGGCTGGCATTATGCACTCGACGAACGCTACCTGCGCCGCAATCCGCACGTCATCACCCCCGGCCAGAAAGTCGCCCTGCCAAAGGTCGCTTCGGTCGGCCCGGTTTTTCCCATCAGCAAGACGCTCAGCCGATTCAACGATTACAACGCAGCCAATCGATTCACGTCCGCCTGTGGGTTGTCGATCTATCGCGATGAATTTCTCGGCAAAGGTTATTACGGCAACTCGTTCATCTGCGAACCGGTGCATAATCTCGTACGCCGCGAAGTGGTCACACCGACCGGAGTCACTTTCAGCAGCCGGCAACCGGACGATGAAATCGGCACGGAGTTTTTTGCCTCCACCGACAACTGGTCGCGTCCGACCTTCGCTCGCACCGGACCCGACGGCGCGCTTTACATCGTCGATATGTACCGGCAGGCCATCGAGCATCCGCAGTGGATACCACAGGACTGGCAACGAAAACTCAACCTGCGCGACGGCCATGACAAGGGTCGCATCTACCGCATCGCACCCATCGACAAGCCGCGCCGCCTTGTGCCGCGACTGGACCGATTGAACTCCCGCGAACTCGTCGCCGCCCTCGAAAGCCCCAGCGGCTGGCAACGCGACACGGTTCAGCAACTGGTCATCGAGCGCCGGGACAAGACCGCGATCCCCATTCTGAAAAAACTCATTACCGATTCGCGTCAACCATTGGCTCGCATGCAGGCCCTTTGCGTGCTCGACGGATTGAACGCCGTTGATGAGGCGATTCTTGCCATCGCGCTGAAGGATTCCCATGCCGCCGTTCGCCGACACGCCATTCGACTCAGCGAACCGCTTCTCGACCGATCTGAAAGCCTCTTCGATCAGGTCGTTTCATTGGAAAACGATTCCGACGCGATGGTTCGTCTGCAAGTCGCGTATTCACTCGGCGAGAGCAAAGCCGCCGCGGCCGCCGCCGCGCTCGCTCGCATTGCCATGCGCGCGGCGAACGACACGTATCTGCGAGCCGCTGCATTCAGTTCCGCAAATGGCAAGACACCCAGCATGCTCGCGGAACTTCGCAAGGCCGGTGAACCGCTCCCGGACGCGGTGCTGGTTCCCCTGCTCCAGACGGCGCTGGGCAATGGGGCGCAATCGGTTGTCGCGGAATTGATCGACTGGCATGTCGGCGAAGCGGCCAATCCCTCCCTCAACAGCCGTTTGGAATATCTGTCCCTGATTCTTTTCGAGACGGAAAGGCGCAACCAACCTCTACGAGCCCTCTATACCAAAGCGAACGCAGAACTTCGGCTGGCCATTGAAAACACCCGCACCACATTCGCCGCCGCCGACCAACTCGCCCGCGACGCCAGTGCCGCTACTCCATCGCGTCTTAAAGCCCTGCAACTGCTGGGACGTGGCCTCGATGACTCCGCAACAACCCTTCCGCTCCTGACCGGTCTGCTTGCGCCCACCGCGCCGGTCGCCCTGCAAATCGCCGCGCTGGATTCTCTCGCCCGACTTCATACCGGCGAATACCCCAAGACCGTTTTCGCGCGCTGGCGCACCCTGGGTCCAGCGGTTCGCGGGCATGCGCTCGGTCAGTTGCTGAAACGACGCGACTGGTCCGCCAAATTGCTCGCGACCGCAGCCACAGATGCCAGCCTGCGCTCCGCCTTCAATCCCGCCCAGCGCGCCGGTTTGATTCGGCATCGCGACGCCGGCCTTCGCAAACTCGCGGTGGATCTGTTCAGCAAAAACATCTCCTCAAATCGCCAGGCCGTGGTGGATCAGTTCAAATCGGCGCTCGCTCTGTCCGGCGATGCGGACAAGGGCGCCATCCTGTTCAACACCCTCTGTGCAGTCTGTCACCAGGTCGGCGTCATCGGCAAACCCGTCGGACCGAATATCACCGCCTTGACGGATCGTTCCAAGCCGACCCTGCTGGCCGCGATACTCGATCCAAATCGGGCGGTCGAGGACAAGTTCGTCAGTTACACCGCGGACCTCAAAGACGACTCCTCCATCTCCGGAATGATTACCGAAGAGACCGCGACCAGTGTGACGATTCAGGCGGCGGACGGCGTTGCGCATTCGATTCTGCGCAGCCAACTGCAATCGTTTAGCAGTTCCGGACTCTCACTGATGCCCGAAGGAATTGAAGCCGGCTTGAATGTGCCCGGCATGGCCGACCTTCTCGCCTTTCTCGAAACCGCCGGCCGACCCAAATACATCGAGGCCGAAAAGGATGGTTCAATCAGTCTGCGGGCAACCGAAAGCCAACCGACCGGCCCCTCGCTCGTGTTGGATTCAGCCTCCGGCGCACTCTCGTGGATCACTGAAGCGGACAAGGTTGAATGGACCGTCAGACGCATCGCACCCGGTTACTACGATGTGTTCGCCGACGCATCCGTCGCCGTGAACTATGACGGCAAACCTTTCAAGCTGACGATCGGCGACATTGAAGCGGAGGGAACGATCGAGGTTACCGGCGCGCTCAATCGTTTTCGTCGGCGCAAGTTCGGCAACATCCGCATTCCGGCACGACTGAATCGCGCGACCATCCGACTGACCCATTCGCTGAAAGGACCGCAACTGGCTCTGCGCGAATTGGTTTTGATCCCGGTGAAATAGGAGCCCGCCGTCCAGCCGGCGCACTCCAAGTGGCGTTATGGAGTGCGGTGGCTCGACACCGCTTTGGATACGTCACGCAGTGCCAGACGCGTGGTTACAACAGGCAGTCCTCGTCAGCCCTCGACACTCCCAGTTGGTTCGCTCCCGAAAAGCAACCGAATCTGTCTGGCGTGCGGCACAGGGGAAGTTTCCACGTCGCCATGCCAATCCACGGCATCCAAAGCGCCGTCCAGCCGGCGCACTCCAGGGGGCGCTCCCGCCGTGCAGCGCCCCGACACCCGTATCGGGACATCAATCCTCTTCCCGAATTTCAGGCCACGGATGAACACGGATTCAGACCTTTGGAGCGCCGACATGTAATCGGCTTAACGACCCGTTAATAATGTAGCAGCCGACGTAAGGAGGCTCCGATCAAGTTTGTTTTTCCGAAGGAGTTTGAGCCTCGTCACCTCGGCTGCTACCAAAGGTTGGATTCCGGGGAGCACAGCCGCCTCGGCTGTCCTTCGGCGCGCCCTCGCGCCGAAGCTTCACCGCACGGCCAACCCGAAAGGGTTCGATTTGCACTCCTGAACCGAAACGCCGGGTCAGGGGACCCGGCCTACAAGCGGTAGGCCCGGTGCCCTCACCGGGCGCGATGCCACTCATCGGGTTCTTTTCCAATCGGACCCGTGCTGCCATCTGCGGGCACTCCAAGACGCTGACGCGTTCGCCGGGGGCCCCATTCCGCGCGCCAGCGTCTTGGAGTGCGCTGGTGCCCCGGCGCTTTCCTCGCGGCACCCACTCGCCGATGCGCCGGCACTGGGGAAACCCAATGGCTCGCGCAGTTCCGTACATCGGCTTTGCGCGCGGGCTTTTCCGAACAAATCGCGTGCTCCTTGTCCGTTTCAAAAGCGGCGCAGCAGCGCACGCACTCCAAGACCTGGCGGAAGGAGTGGCAATCAGTGCTCAGCCCGCCCCGCACACGCAGTGTCGGGGTGTTCAGTGAACTGCGAACCGTGAACTATCAGCCAAACGCGGGATCGGGCTCCCAGCGAACCCCACGCCAGGGAAGAAACCGGCCCGCTTCGGAACGGGCATTGACATCAGGAACCGCTTCGTTGATACCTGAAACTGTTCGGCGAAGGGAAATCACCAACCTTTCAGTTTCTGATGGAACTTTCACCGTACACGAGCCTGACTGAACGAGCCCAGCGAACGTCACTGTGAACAGGACGGTTACCGGAATTATTATCTCCCCTTCGAGTGGAGGGAGGACGCTCCAGCGAGCCATATCAAAACGGGCGAGGCAGTCGTTTCGTTACCCTACTCATGACCAACCCCGACGACACCGGATTCTTCACACCGGGCGAGGAGCAGTTTCAGCTCATCGTCGAGTCGATGCCCAACGCCTTGATCATGGTCGGCCGAAGCGGGCGCATCAAGCTGGTCAACCCGCAGGCTGAGCAACTGTTCGGCTATGCCCGCGGGGAGCTGATCGAACAGCACATCGAGATGCTCGTCCCCGAAAGTTTCCGCAACGCACACCCGAAACATCGCACGGCGTACTTCCATCAACCCGAAGCCCGCGCCATGGGTTCCGGGCGTGATCTCTTCGGCCTGCGCAAGGACGGCACCGAGGTGCCCATCGAGATCGGACTCAATCCGTTGAAGACCCCCGAGGGCACCTTTGTTCTCGCCTCCATCATCGACATCTCCGAACGCAAGGCCACCGAAAACCGGTTGCGCGAAAGTGAAGAACGCGCCCATCAATTGGTCCAGCGACTGGGGTTGGCGACCGAGGCCGCCCAGATGGGGATTTGGGAATACGATGTCGTGAACAACGTGCTCACCTGGGATGCGCGGATGTATGCGCTCTACGGCATTTCCGAATCGGATTTCAGCGGCGCGTACGAGGCGTGGGAGAAGGGCGTTCACCCGGAGGATCTCGAACAGGCCCGCAGCGAATTGCAGGCAACCTTGCAGGGCCAAGGTGAATTTCACACCACGTTTCGGGTGCGCTGGCCGGACGGTAATATCCGCTTTATCGAGGCCCACGCGATGACGCAGCGGGATGCGGATGGAAGGGGCATCCGGATGACAGGCGTGAACTGGGACATCACCGATCGGCGGCGGGCGGAACTGGCCCGGATCGTCAGTGAGGAGCGGTTCCGGGATTTGTTCGAGAACGCCACCGATCTCATCCAGGCGGTGACACCCGAAGGACGTTTCGTGTATGTGAATCCCGCCTGGATGAAGACGCTGGGATACGATCGAACGGACATTCAATCCCTGACCATCGCCGACGTGATTCATCCCGACAGCCTGGAGCACTGCATGCGGGTGTTTCAGGCGCTGCTCACGGGGCACCCGGTACCGCGCACCGAGGCACAGTTTCGCACGCGCAAGGGGCGAAGCATCTGGGTGGAGGGGCAATTAAGCTGCAAGTTTGAAGACGGCCGCCCCACCACGACGCGCGGCATTTTCCGCGACATCACCGTTCAGAAGAAAACCATGGCGCAACTCGCCACCGCCAAGCTGCGGGCGGAATCCGCCGACCGCCTCAAGTCCGCCTTTCTCGCCACGATGTCGCACGAACTGCGCACGCCGCTCAACTCGATCATCGGATTTACAGGCATTGTTCAAAAGGAAATGGCGGGCCCCCTGAACGAGGAGCAGAAAAAGCAACTCGGCATGGTGACGAAAAGCGCCGCACACCTGCTCCACCTGATCAACGACGTGCTCGACCTTTCCAAAATCGAGGCCGGTCAGTTGGAGGTCGAAAGCGCGCCCTTTCCGCTGGAGGAATCCCTGCGGCATTGCCTTGAAATGATTGCGCCCCTTGCTGCCCGGAAAAAACTGGAGGTCCGCTCGGAAATCAGCGGCGACCTGGGTTTGTTGACCAGCGATCGCCGTCGCGTCGAGCAGATCGTGATCAATCTGCTCACCAACGCCATCAAGTTCAGCGAGACAGGCTTGGTGACGCTGATCGCCGAATTCGAACGCAATGGATCTTCGGCGCCGGCGCAAGTCGCCATCCGCGTGCGGGACACGGGTGCCGGCATCAAACCGGAGGATCTGGAGCGACTGTTCCAGCCGTTCCAGCAACTTGAGCAGGGATTATCCCGCCCCCAGGAAGGCACGGGACTCGGCCTGTCCATCTGCAAAAAGCTGCTGACGCTGCTCGGCGGGGAAATCAGTCTCGAGAGCGAATGGGGCAAAGGGAGTACGTTCTCCATCACCCTGCCCCTCTGGGCGAAAAAATAATATCGAATTGCCAATCTCGAAACAGAACACAGTTTTTAAATTCCAATTTCCAATTTCCGAACTTTGAACTTTGAACTTTGAACTTTGAACTTTGAACCCCAAACCCGAGACCCCAAACCCCAAACCCCAAACCCTCCCCCAAATGCCGCGCATCCTCGTCATTGAAGACAACGAGCAGAATCTCTACCTCGTCACGTTTCTTTTGGAAAAAGCGGGATATGAAGTGATCGCCGCCAGGAATGGCCCGGACGGCATTGAACTTGCCCGAACCGATTCCTCCGTCCTCATCCTTCTCGACATCCAGTTGCCGGGCATGGATGGCTACGCCGTGGCTGCGGAATTGCGGAAACTGCCTCACCTGGAAAAGACCCCCATCGTGGCCGTGACTTCCTACGCCATGGTCGGCGACGAGGAACAGGCGCTGAAAGCCGGATGCACCGGTTACATCGAGAAGCCCATCAACCCGGATACCTTTGTCGATCAACTCAAGAAGTTTTTGCCAGACGACGCCCCCTGAACCCTTTCAAACCCATCTCTTTATGAGCCACATTCTCATCGTTGACGACCACGAAGAAAACCGTTACCTGCTCGAATTCGCCCTCAAAAAAGCCGGGCACCAGGTCACCTCCACGAACAACGGCGCCGAAGCCCTCGCCGAGGCACGCCGCGCCCCACCGGACGTCATCGTGGCGGACATCCTCATGCCCGTGATGGATGGTTTCACCCTGTGCCGGCAATGGCGAACGGACGGCAGCTTGAAGCGGATTCCATTCATCTTTTACACGGCCACCTACACGGACGAAAAAGACAAGCAACTGGCGCTGAGTCTCGGCGCGGATCGCTTTCTTCTCAAGCCGCAGGATCCGGAGGTCATCGTGGCGACCGTGACGGAAGTCATCGCCATGGGGGTGGGCACCGAGGACCCGGTTGCCGAAAGTTCCTCGAATGAAATCGGTGTTTTGAAGCAATACAACGAGGTGCTTATCCGCAAGCTGGAAAAGAAGCTGTTTGATTACGAGGCGGCGTTGAAGCAGCGCGAAGTGGAAAACGCCGAGCGACGGAAAGCCGAGGAGCGGGTACAGAAACTCCACGAGGAAACCGAACGTTCAAGACAGGCACTGTTGAGCATCCTGGAGGATCAGAAAGGGGCAGAGAAACGTATTCAGGATCAACTCGACGAATTGCGCCGCTGGCAGACCGTCACGATCGGCCGCGAAGACCGCGTGCTGCAACTCAAGCGCGAAGTCAATGAACTGCTCGTCCGCCTCGGCGAAGCGCCGCGCTATGCCATCACGGATGAGGATGGAGCGGGAGAATGACCGGCGCGGCACGAGCGTGAATCGCGACAGCGTCTTGGAGTGCTCAGTGCTCGGTGCTCAGTGCTCGGTGCTCAGTGCTCGGTGAACCGTGAACCGTGAACCGTGAACCGTGAAC
>CALBIE010000038.1 GCA_937893495.1 uncultured Verrucomicrobiales bacterium
ACCATCATGGCCCTGGGAGGATTATACAGTGCCAGAATACCGGTCAGCTTCACATCCACCGGCGTCTCCTCAATTATTGGCGGAGGCGGCGGTGCTGGCGGAGGCGGCGGTGGAACCAATCCAAACGGATTGCGTTTAACGAATACCTCATAGACGCTTTTCGTCTCCGCCCGCGAACCCATTACGGCGGCACTAAATAGTGTCACCGCCAGCAGAAGTCTTAATTGGCATGGTAATGGTCGCATTTCGTATTGTCCTTACCTGTGATACTATAACACCACTCCGGAGGATGGGTTGCGACAAAAAAATGGCCGCCAGATTTCTCCGGACGGCCATCGTAAATCAACGGCCTTTCTAATAAGCCGCCTGAGCGCCCTTGGTTCCCCGCTTCTTCATCCACGGCATCATGGACCGAAGCCGATCCCCAACCTTTTCGATGGAGTGCTTCTCTCCCGCCTTGAGGAGTCGGTTATAGTTTTTGTAACCGCCTTCGTATTCCTTGACCCATTCCCGGGCAAATTTGCCGGACTGAATCTCTTTCAGCGCCTTCTTCATGCGCTTCTTCGTGCCGGCATCGATAATCTTCGGCCCGACTGACACATCGCCCCATTTGGCTGTCTCGGAAATCGAGAACCGCATTCCGCTGACGCCGGCCTCATTCATCAAATCGACAATCAGCTTCAATTCATGCAGACATTCGAAGTAGGCCATCTCAGGCGCGTAGCCCGCCTCAACCAGCGTTTCGTAACCGGCAATCACCAGCGCGGAAAGGCCACCGCACAATACCGTCTGTTCGCCGAACAAATCCGTTTCAGTCTCTTCCTTGAATGAGGTCTCCAACACCCCGGCCCGCGTGCCGCCAATCCCCTTGGCCCACGCCAGACCGATCTTCTTTGCTTTCCCATCCGCATTCTGATGCACGGCAACGAGAGCAGGCACGCCTTTACCTTCGAGATATTGACGTCGAACAATGTGTCCCGGTCCTTTCGGGGCGACGAGAATCACGTTGATGTTTTTTGGCGTTACAATGGTTTTGAAATGAATCGAGAAGCCGTGAGAAAACAGCAAGGTCTTGCCCTTACAGAGATTCGGTTCGATGTCGGATTTGTAAACGGAAGCCTGCTTGGTGTCCGGTAGCGCCACGAAAATCACGTCCGCCTGCTTCACCGCGTCCGCCGTCAGCACGACTTTGAAGCCGGCCTTCTTTGCGACGGGAATGGATTTACTTCCTTTGTAGAGGCCGATGATGACGTTCAACCCGCTGTCCTTGAGGTTCAGCGCATGGGCATGCCCCTGCGAACCAAATCCGAGAACGGCGAGAGTTTTGTCTGCGAGTACGCCCAAATCGGCGTCCTTATCCTTATACACTTTTGCTGCCATAACTATTTCAATTAAAACGCGGTCCTCCGCGTAGGGGGTTTTCGATTCGATACCATGCGGCGAGGACGCCGCCGATAAATTATTTTCGCGGCAATGCCACTTTTCCCGGACGCGTCAGATCGAGCACGCCAAAGCCCTTCATCAGGTCGAGGAACTTCTCTATCTTGCTTTCATTTCCAGTAATCTCAATGGTGAGACTCTTCGGTTGCACATCGACAATCTTGGCTCGGAAAATATCGGTAATCTGCATCACTTCGGCGCGTGACTTGGAATCCACCGACACTTTTACAAGAATCAATTCCCGGTCGATGTATTCGCCGTCGCGGAAATCCAGCACCTTGAGCACATCCACCAGCTTGTTCAATTGCTTGACGATTTGCTCCGCCGTCGCGTCATCACCTCGGGTGACAATGGTCATACGCGAGACACTGGGATCCTGCGTGGGCCCCACGTTAAGTGTGTCGATATTGAACCCGCGGCCGCTGAACAAACCCGCCACCCGGGTCAACACCCCGAACTTGTTCTCAACCAATACTGAGATCGTATGTCGCATCTTTTTTCCGTGGCGGATTACCGCCCTTACCGACTCAACTTTGCCCGCTTAAAAACAAAATCCCGCTTCCTTGCGGAACAGCGGGAGGCACCTGAGGCATTCAATCAGCACCACCCGCGTCAGCTCGAGCTGACGACGACCAGGCCATTTACAAGAATGCTCATCTGCATCATCGGGCGCGGACCGTAGCAATCGCGGGGAACTCGGTCAATCGGCAATTTCGAAACGATCGCGGGCCGTTTATCCAGCAACTGCACCTGAAGGAGAGAAAATTCCAAACCGGCAGGATTCGTGTTGTGAGCCAATGTTTCAGCATCATCATCACCTGGCGATTCGGAGGCCACGTTCAAACCACTGCACCATTTCGTTGCGCATTTCGGGCAGGTATTCGTGCCCGGTATTTCGATAGAGCACGCTGCGAAACGCCTCCGGCTTGCCGTAAAGTCGATAGACCGCACCTAGTTTCTGCTCAAGAATCTCAATACCGTCCGAGGGCGCATTGTAATCCTGATCACCGGAGAGCATGAGCATGGGCCGAGGAGCAACCAGCGCGTAGATGGCTTCGCTGTCAAAATGTTTGAGCAGACCCGGCACAAAGTAATAAATGCCGTGTGACGAGCGATGGGAAAGGAGTTCGGCATAGCGCGTGAAGCAGGCAACCCCGACGATGGCCCGGACCCGTTCGTCGATGGCCGCCAACCACCAGGCGCGTGTGCATCCCATGCTCATGCCAGTGGCTCCCACCCGTTTCATGTCCAACTCAGAACGGGTTTCCAGATAATCGAGCAGACATTGCTCGTCCCGCAGCATCATTCCCCACAAAGTCCGACCCTGCCAGAGATGCAGTTTGAAGAGGTTCAACTCCTGGGCATCCGCTTTGTCCCGAGCGCCACGAGGGCCTTTGCCAACCCGTTCGCCATTGAAGTAGCCATCGATGGCCGCGACGGCGAATCCCTTCTGAATCAGCATCCAGCCCAACGACCGGGGATTTTTTGGATCAGGTAGATACTCGCCCGAACCGCTGTGACCATGCATCCCGATGATGACCGGCAGGCGTTCTTTGCGCTGCTTCGGAATCGCAAGAATCCCGGGCACCATCATATCCACGTCGTTGAAAAACTCGAATCGCTCCAGGATGAAGTCGCCGTGATCCTCTTTGGACAAAACCTTCACCTTTTCGGGCGAGGGTCTCGCGGGCATTTCGCCGAGGCATTGCATCA
>CALBIE010000039.1 GCA_937893495.1 uncultured Verrucomicrobiales bacterium
ATCCCTGAAATTGATTAAGATTAAGAAGTGAGATTACGATTACGAGGCCGGGCGTTCCTTATCCGGCGTTGAAACGCCGGGCTATTTTCACGATGTTCCTGCGGGACAAAAGCAGCCTCGCGGATTTTTCAATCCGGGCGGCGGACGCTCCGCTCCATCGTAGCGCAGGCATCCCGCCTGCACCGGGCTCGCGCCCCTCGCCGTGATGTACTTCGCGCCGCCGCCTGTGTTCAAACTGCAGGCGGCAATCGGGGAGGGGGGGCGACCTCGGGCATTCGTTCCCGCGTCTGTCTGACGCGAGCGCAAGTGCAGGCTGGAAGCCTGCGCCACGTCAGTCCTTGAACAGGCGTGGAACAAACCGCGCGAGGTAGTCGCGCCAGATGGGCCAACTGTGGCCGCCTTCGGTTAGGAGAAACTCGTGGCGAATGCTTTTCTCTTTCAGCAGGGCGATCATTCGTTTGTTTTCCTTGAGGAGAAAGTCGTCCTTGCCGATAGCGATCCAGATCAGCTTGTAATCCGAGTTCAGGTCCTTGGGATTGGTAAGCAACGTCGGCAAATCCTCTTCGGTCGGGACGGCGGCACTGAACGCGCCCAGCCAGTCGAAGGCATGGCGTTCCTGAAAACCAATCGTGAGCGAGTGCAGCCCACCCATCGAAAGACCGGTGATGGCGCGATTCGCGCTACCTGGTTTCACGCGATAAAGTTTTTCAATCATTGGCAGTGCTTCACGCATGAGATCCCGACGGAGTTCCTCGGTGTTCGCGGTGCTGCGACCGTCGCCGTAGGATTCGGGAACCGGATGTCCGTCAAGCATGATGACGATCATCGGCACGGCTTTGCCGTCCGCAATGAGGTTGTCGAGAATCCAGTGCGCCTTGCCGTGGGCCACCCAGGTCGCGAAGCTGTCGCTGTGTCCGTGCTGGAGGACGAGCAGGGGATAGGCGGACTTGCCCGTCTCGTATCCGGGCGGCGTGTAAACCTGCAACTCGCGAAAGCGCTTGATGGGCTTGGAATAATATCCGTGGTAATGCACCGAGCCGTGGGCAATGTCTGACCGGAAGTCAAAAATATTCCCGCCGGGAATGTAAAGGATGCTCGTCTTCGGCGAGCGCATCGGCTTGATCTGTGGATTGCCCGGATCGAGCATTTGCAGGCCATCGACATAGAAGCTGTATTCGTAGATACCCGGCGGGATGGACTTGCTCGTGACGGACCAGACATTGTTCGTTCCTTTTGTCAGTGGGAGGCGTTTTGAAAAGGGTTGTCCGCCGACTTCAACCTTTTGAGCTTTGCAGGCCTGTAGGCGAAAGGTTGCTGAATGGTCGTCGTGAAGGGTGGGGGACACGATTGGTTTGGGACGGGGTTTTTTGGCGGACTTATCAGCGGCGCCGACTGATGTGATTGCGAGCAGGGCGGAGAAAAAAGCGATTGCCGGACGGGAGTTCATAATCAGAGCCGGTTGATACGCGAGGCGTGGGTTGAAGGCAAGGCCGGTGAATCAGAGGTTGAAACACATCGGACTTTCGAACGCGGTAAGCCGGCTGCAAGCCGGCGCTCCGATCAGAATGGAGCGCCGGCATGTTGCCGGCTTAACGTGGCCCCAATCGGGACTGGCAATCAATCAGTGGCAAGCCGCCTCTTCCATCCTTGTCTCGCATTCGGCAACGGACCATTTAACGCCTTGGACGGAGAAATTTTTCCAATGCTGCCGCCACCTCGAACTTGGGCAGAATCTTGTGCTCTTTACGGAGGTGTTCGAGCACGTTGGGAGAGTAGGGTTGGCTGTGCACGTCCATGGTCAGGCGCGTGATTTTCTCGTCGGGCTTGCCGAGGCGGTATTCGACCGTGCCGTTCCGGTGGCCGAGTGATCCGCCGGCTTTTCTGAATCGGTCGGCGAATTCACGGTTGGCTTCGTCTTTTTCAAAGTCGCTTTCGTAGATGGAACGGGGCAGCGGGAAATCCGCACTGATGCGGTTGCCGTCGATGCGGATGAACTTCATCCGTTTCTTCACGGCGGCGCGATAGAGTTTGGCCTTGTCTTCATTCACGGATTCGGCCTGCGTCTGAAGAAAGGCGTGAATGGTGTCGTTCGCGGTTTTCACGATTCGCGACAGGTTTTTGATGGTGACGCGTTGCGTGCCGGCCAGTTGTTCCGAGTTGTCGAGATGGAGCGGGTCGTTCTCGATCTTCACGTTGTCCAGCAGCAATCGGATCAACTCGACGTACTGCTTACGCGCCGCCTTTTCCGATTCCGGTGACGGTGGCGAGTCGGGCGGTTTCTCGATCCATTTGCGGAGTTCTTCCCGATTGAATTCAAGAATCCAGTTGGCGAAAAAGAAGGTGCGCTGGCCGTCGAGGACGGACTGAATCTGCTGGACTTCGTTGTCGCTCAGGCCGTCCTTTTTGTCGGCGCCGTAAATTCCGCGGAATTCCTGAAAGATGTAGAGCGTGTCGGATTTCGCATCATGCCGGTAGGCCATCGTCTGGCGATTGAACTCGATGCAGCCGGTTTGCGAGAGCACCGCACCACACAGGGTGGCGGCCAGCAGGATTGAAAGCGGTTTGCGGGCTGCCCTTGGGGCTGAAACAGGGGTTTTCATAGGATGATTATCTGACGAATTGATCGCGCTCGATTTTCTTGCCTTCCCAAATGGCCTCCTTGGTTTTCGGATCGTAGGTCAGAATTCGCGCGGCGCTGTTGGGTGCGGGCGGCCGATCTTCCCCGGGTAACCATTTGCGAAGGTCTTTCAGCACTGCGGCGTATTCCTTTCGACCGGAGAGATTGGTCCATTCGTTCGGGTCTTTTTCCATGTCGTAGAGCTCTTCGGAATCATCGGCATAATGAATGTATCGCCACTTCTCTGTGCGAATACCGTGATTGCCTTTGTTGTGCGAGGTAATGGCGGGTCGCTCTCGCGGCGCGGCGGCATTCTTCAATTGCGGTTGCAGGCTGATGCCTTCAAGACCGTCTTTTTTCTTCAGT
>CALBIE010000040.1 GCA_937893495.1 uncultured Verrucomicrobiales bacterium
GTGCTTAGTGCTTAGTGCTTAGTGCTTAGTGCTTAGTGCTTAGTGCTTAGTGCTTAGTGCTTGTGAACTGTGAACTGTGAACTGTGAACTGTGAACTGTGAACTCTTGCGCGGTGCCGTGGCATCGGCGAAAGTAGCGGCGTGTTCGAACTCGGTTCACTGAAGCTGGAGTCCAATCTGTTCCTGTCGCCGCTGGCGGGATACACGAACCTGCCGATGCGGTTGGTCATCCGCGAGGTGGGCGGCGTGGGATTGTGCACGACGGATTTGGTGAACGCGCGGTCGCTGCTCGAACGCAACGCGAAGGCGTTCAAGTTGATCGAGTCGAATGCGCAGGACAAACCGTTGGCGGTGCAGTTGTTTGGCGGTGTGCCGGAGGAAATGCGTGACGCGGCTCAATATCTCGAATCGATCGGCGTTGATTCCATCGACATCAACATGGGTTGTCCGGTGAAAAAGGTCGTCAAGGTGGGCGGTGGTTCAGCCATGATGACACAACTGGACAAGACGGCGTCTTTGGTCAAGGGAATGGTGGATGCGGTGAAGATACCGATCTCCGCGAAGATGCGGCTGGGTTGGGATGACCGGAACATCACGGCGCCGGAACTGGCGCGAACTCTCGAAGGCGTCGGTGTTGGGGCGATCTTTGTGCATGGCCGGACGCGCGAACAGGGTTTTAGCGGAGTCGTGAAGCTGGAGGGGATTTCGAAGGTTGTCGCAGCGGTCGAATCTATTCCGGTGATCGGCAATGGCGACATCACGACACCCGGCGCGGCGAAGCACATGCTGGATGAAACCGGTTGCGCCGGGGTGAGCATCGGGCGCGGGGCATTTTACAATCCGTGGATCTTTCAACACACGAAACACTTCCTCGCAACGGGGGAGTTGCTGTCCGAGCCGTCGTTTGAGGAACGGGTTCGCGTGCTGACACGGCACCTTGATTTGATGGTTGAAGTATTCGGCGAAAACCGGGGCTGCGTGATGT
This sequence comes from uncultured Verrucomicrobiales bacterium, assembly GCA_937893495.1. Taxonomy (GTDB): domain Bacteria; phylum Verrucomicrobiota; class Verrucomicrobiia; order Limisphaerales; family JAYPXF01; genus CALBIE01. The sequence goes on from CALBIE010000040.1 coordinate 985, forward strand.
TCCGGAAAGTCGCGCCCTGGTATGCGAAGCGATTCGGGCCGGCAAATCTGTTCAGCAAGCGCGTGGTGCGATTGCAAACGCGTTCGGAATTTGACGAAATCCTCGGCGAATACTGCGGCTGGCGGGAGCAATTCTGCGATGAGAAGGGGGAGTTATTGCCGCGCTTCCAACTCGAACCCATGGTGTCGTCGTTTATGCAGGAACCGCAAGTCGCGCAGCGCGAGGCAATTCCGGTCCCGGCCGGCCCGGTAGAGGTCTGGTAGCGGGCCGCAAGGTAACCAACTGACGATTGTAGCCGCCGAGGTCAGGAGGCGGACTCGGTGGATTTCGATGCAGGCGCATTCGGGCGCAGCCCTGGAGCGCGGCGTTTACGCCGCAGAAGCGTCCACCTGCAATCATCGTTATTGGTATGCGGAAGATTTCTCCAATGCCACGCCTCTGCGGACTGAAGTCCGCGCTCCCACGACGGGGTTCCATTCGGATGCGCGTCTTCGATGCTGTGGAGTCCGCCTCCTCACCTCGGCGGCTACAGTCAGGACGGGTTGAGAACTCAACAAACTTTTACTTTGCCGTTGCGCTTGCAGAGAGGGAATAATTGACACGACCAGATGGCCAGCCAATGAGCGAAACTTCGAACAATCAAGCAGACATCCGAGCAAGGCGACGGTTTCCCTGGGTGGCTGGACTTGTGTTGGTGGTCGGGCTGGTTCTTTCGGTACACATTTTTTACGTGGTGCGGATGTCGGAACAGTTGGAGGCGGAACAGTTGCTGGAGCGCAAGGCGGACGCGGTGCAGGCGGTCATTTCGGAACGGATGACCCGATTCAACCTGACCGGTTTGTATTTGCGTCGTGCGTTATGGTGGGTCAAACGGGAGGATGTCGAACGATTCAACCGCATCGCCGAGTCAATCCTGCGGCGGTATCCGGAATTGCAGGCGATTGAATTGAGCTTGATCATCGGGGCCGCGGAGCGCGAGGCATTTGAGAAACTGGGGCGTGAATTTGTCAAACCGGACTATCAGATCACCGAACCGGATGCTGACGGCCGATTGGTTCCGGCGGGTGAACGCGAAAAATATTGCCCGATTTTTTTTGTGCGACCCATCGAGGGAAACCGGGTGGCCGCTGGGCTTGATTTATTCAAGGCTGCCTCGGCACCGGTGGTGGTGCGAACACTCGAAGCCGGTGGATTGAAGGCATCGCCACCCATTCGGCTGGTTCAGGAAACGACCGAAAGTATGGGAGTGGTGCTGTACGGGGCGCTCTACGAAGGGACCGTCAATGATGACGATGCGGAGGTTCGGCTGCGTCAGGCACGTGGGATAGTTCAAATTGTCCTGCTGGCGGATCGGTTGTTCGATTCCCTGTTGGCCACAGTGGCGGCGACGGAAATGGACGTGCTGATAATGGATCGGCGCTCGGGTCCGGAGTCAAAACCGCTCTTCTATCGACCGGCCGCGATGCGGGAGCGCCCGATTGCCGTGCCGCTGCCCGGCGAAATCTGGTCGGGCACTCATCTGGAGCGGCGCGTTTTGTTTGGCGGTCGCGAATGGCAGATTCTGTTTCGATCCAGTCCCGAGTTTCTGGCCGCCCAGCGTACGCTGATGCCGTGGGGGGCGCTCCTGAGTGGATTGGCGTTTACACTTCTGCTGACTGGTTACGTCCTGGATCAGGGAAAGCGCACCGGGCAAATCGAACAAACCGTGACCCAACGGACCGTCGAGTTGCGCGAGTCACGGGCGTTGTATCACTCGCTGGTCGAGAATCTGCCGCAATACATCTTCCGGAAAGATCGCGAAGGACGGTTCACCTTCGTCAATCAGCAACTGGCGGATTTGATGGAGCTGCCCGCAGACAAGATCGTGGGAAAATGTGACGCGGATTTTTCCTCCGCCGAGATGGCGGCCAAATATCGTGCGGACGATCTCCAGGTCATGTCCACCGGTGAGCCGCTTGAGGTGGTTGAGGAAAACGATTTCGGAGCCGAGACGATTTACGTTCACACCAGCAAGGCGCCGTTGCGCAATGAACACGGCGAGGTCATCGGCATTCAGGGCATTGCCTGGGACATCTCCGAGCGACATCAACTCCAGCAGGCATTGAGTGAGAGCGAGGAGCGGATGCGGTTGTTCATCCGGCACACGCCGACGTCCGTGGCGATGTTTGACACGGAGATGCGATACCTGCTGGCGAGCCGCCGATGGTACGAAGACAACCATTGGGAAAACACGGAGATTGTCGGGCGAAGCCACTACGAACTCGTGCCCGATGTTCCGGCCCGGTGGCGGGAAATTCACCAGCGCTGCCTGGGTGGCGGGTCGGATCGGTGCGAGGAAGACGAGTTTGCCCGTCGCGATGGCAGCGTGGACTATGTGCGCTGGGAGATTCATCCCTGGCACACGGTCAAGGGTCAGATTGGCGGGATCATCATGTTCGCCGAGACGATTACCGATCGCGTCAGCGCGAGAAAGGCCCTGCGGCGCAGTGAAGCGATTCTCCATGCGACGGGACAGGCGGCCGGCCAATTCCTCAAGGCGACAGAATGGGAGACGGTAGTTCCGGACGTGCTCAGGCAACTGGGTGAGGCGACGGGCGTCAGTCGGGTGTATTTTTGCGAAAACGAGAAGCAGAAACCCGGCGCTCCGGTGACCCATCGCCGTTTCGAGTGGCTGTCCGCGAAAGCACCGGGCCCGGGATTTGAATCCATTGACTTTGCGCGGTCGGAGTTTCATGGCTGGGCTGGTTCGCTGGTTGCGGGCGAGATTTTCGTGAGTGACGGTAACGCGGATGGAGCCGGTCCGGCGCCGGTGCTCGCCGGGCAGGCGATTGTCCGGACTCTGCAGATTCCGATATTCATTGCTGGTCGGTGGTGGGGGAGCATCGGCTTTGACGATTGTGAAAAAATACATTCGTGGAGTGCGGCGGAAAGGGAGGCATTGAAGGGTGCGGCGGGCAATCTCGCGGCCGCCATTGAGCGCCAACTGGCCGTGCGCGAGCGTCTGGACCTGGAACGCAAGTTGCAGGATTCGCAAAGGCTCGAAAGCATGGGCGTACTGGCGGGCGGCGTGGCGCATGATTTCAACAATCTGCTGACTGCGATTATCGGCAACGCCGGCCTGGCGCGGATGGATATTCCCGCCGATTCCGGGGCGGTGGAATCCATCGATGTCATCGAGAAGACGGCGATGCGCGCGGCGGATTTGTGTAACCAGATGCTGGCGTATGCCGGCAAGGGTCGTTTCCAGATGAAGTCGCTCGATTTGAATACGCTGATTCGTGACACCACCGAGTTGTTGAAACTATCAATCAGCAAGAAGGCTTCCTTGACCCTGGAGTTGCATGAATCGCTGCCGGCGGTTCGTGCGGATGAATCGCAGTTGCGCCAAATCATCATGAACCTGGTGATCAACGCTTCGGAGGCGTTGGAGGATCGGCCGGGAACGATTACCGTGAGTTCGGATGTTCACGAATTGAATCGGGCGATGCTGGACACTGCCCGCTTCGGCGAAGATCTGGAGGAGGGGCGCTACGTTTGCATCAGTGTCAAGGATACCGGATCCGGGATGTCGGAGGAGACGCTCAGGCATGTGTTTGAGCCTTTTTACACGACCAGGTTTGCGGGGCGTGGATTGGGGCTCGCGGCGGTAATGGGCATCGTCCGCGGTCATCGTGGCGCATTGAAAGCGAACAGCCAGGAAGGCGCGGGATCAGAATTCATTCTCATTCTGCCAGTGATTCGAATCCGTGAGACGCAGCCAGGAAACGCCGAAAACGATGGATGGGAACTGTTTTCCCTGGCGGGGAAAAAAGTGCTGCTGGTCGATGATGAACAAGCAGTTCTGATCGTTGCAAAAAGGACCCTGCTGAGTTTGAAAATGCGGGTTGAAACGGCGGTTAACGGGCGGGAGGCGGTGGAAAAGTTTGTCGCTGCCGATGGCGATTTCGACGTCGTGCTGATGGATCTGACCATGCCTGAGATCGATGGAATTGAAGCACTCGGCCGGATGCGGGAATTGCGCCCGGAGGTCCGGGTGGTGTTGATGAGTGGCTACGACGAGCGCAATACCGGCGAACGTTATGAAGGGGCGGGTGTTACGGCTTTCTTGCAGAAACCGTTTCAGTTGAGCACGCTCCGCGAGACGCTCGAAGAGGTGTTGGCCGACCATCGAAACGAGGCTACGGCTTGACCGTGACCGTCTTCCAGTTCATGTCATGCCGGTCGGCGTATTCGCGCAGAGCCTTCTCGTTTTCCATCAACACGCAGCGCACAACACTGGAGTCGTCGGCGTAGCCAAATTCCGGAATGCAGTCGGGAATAAGGTCGGTCTGCTTATGCACGTAGGCCAATGCGAATGCCGTCTCGGCAATCACTCCCATCGGCAAATCCTTATCGGCGCCTTCCATGTAGTCCTCTATCGCATCCGCCAGAAACTCAAGCTGGTTAACCAAGTGTGGATATTTTGGCGCGTTAATCTGCGAGAACTCCATCTTCAACATCGGCAGTTTTTTGTGGATTCCTTCCACAATTCGCCGTGTCACTTTCGATGCCCCGTGATGGACAAATTTTTTGATTTCCGCCATGGGTTGAGACTGTACCCGCGGTTTGGGAAAAACAAGCGGATTAACGAACGACCATTTGTTAAGGACCAAAAACCAATGACCCGTTTGCGGTGCTCGCACTCGGCAAGACGACGTGGATACCGTGTCCCGTTCACACAATCTCCACGGGGCATTTTGGAAGGCTATCGAGGAAGGCCTGCCCGTAACGTTTATTGAGTACGCGATTGTCCAGCACGGCGATGATGCCGTTGTCGGTCTTCGTGCGAATCAACCGACCGACGCCCTGGCGGAATTTCAGGATTGCCTCGGGCAGGGAGAATTCGCTGAAGGCATTTCCTCCGCTGGCCTCAATCGATTCGATCCGTGCTTCGATCAGTGGATGATCCGGTACGGCAAAAGGCAGGCGGGTAATAATGACATTGCTGAGGGCTTCACCAGGCACATCAACGCCCTGCCAGAAACTGTCGGTGCCGAACAGGACGGAATCCGTGTGCTCCTTGAAATTCTCCAGCATGGTTGAACGGGGCATGCCGGTGCCCTGGACGAAACAAGGGAGATTCAACTCATCGAAGAATGGTTCCATCAACTCGTTGACCTCAAGCATCAGCTTGAAGTTGGTGAAGAGCACGAATGCCTTGCCGTGGGTTTCGCGGACGAAATGTTTTATCCAGTGAATCAGGGCAGCCCGATATTCCGGGGCTCGTGGGTCGGGCATCTTCGAGGCGACGAAGATTTTCATCTGGCTGGGGAAGTCGAATGGGGAACCGAGCTGGAGTTTGGTGGACTGTTCGCCGCCAACGCGGTTGGCAACATAGCGGAGGGCCTGTTCGGAGCGTTTGTCGTTGCTGGCTACGTTCGTAGCCAGCGTCGCGCTCGTCATGATGACGGAAGTGCTTCCGCCGAAGAGTCGCCGCCTCAGGTAGTGTGCCACTTCGACCGGCGCCGCATTGAGTGTAATATTTCGACCCGCCTTGCCGGTGCGTTCCACCCAATAAACATGTTCGGCACCGTGTTGTCCGAGAAAATCGGCAATGCCGACGCGAAGCTCGGCCAGGCGGCGATTGCACTCGGCGAGCTCCTGCACAACATCGGGATCTTCACATTGTTTGGTCAATTCGCTGACTGATTCCCGCAATCGCTGGAGTGGGAGGGTGACGTTGTCCGCTACGAGGTCGGCCCGGCGAATGCGTAGTTCTTTCCACGCGGTGCCGGAATTACGATTCGCCGTGCGCGATTGATTGAGTTCATCGCACGCGTCCTCGACGTTCGCGAAGAAGGCATCGGCCGCCTCCAACAGTTCCGCGACGAATTTGACTGCCTTGCCTTGCCGAAGGGTTGCGAGGAGGCCTTTCTCCGAACGGGGATTCCACAGGCGGTTGAGCGCGAAACGCACCTGGCCACTGGAGAGACTGATCCCGATATTGCGCGCCGCGACCTGCTCCATTGTGTGGGCTTCATCGAAGACGACGAAATCATTTTTGAACAGGATGCCGTCGGACTCATCGTCCTCGGTGTCGGGCAGAAGGGTGAAGAACAGCGTATGATTCAAAACGACCACGTCCGCCGAAAGAATGCGATTGCGCGCGCGTTGGAAGAAACAGATTTGCCGGGTCTTGCCGAAGTCCGACTGGTATCCGCAAAGTTTCGGGGAACAGAGGCCGCGCTCACTGCACACTTGTGACCAGACCCTGTGATCGGGTTCGATTTCGAAATCGGAAAGGCTGCCGTTTTCCGTCGTCTGCGCCCAATCGTGGATACGGCGCAGTTCCGTGATCTCGGGCGAGGTGAAAAGCTGGTCGGCCTGTTGCATCGCCTTGCTGAGTCGGCGCGAGCAAAGGTAATTGCTACGGCCTTTAAGCATCGTGTAGTTGAATTTGACCGGCAGAATCGCCTCCAGCATCGGCAGGTCCTTCTCAGTCAATTGCTCCTGCAGGTTGATCGTATGCGTGCAGATGACGGCTTTCTTCTGTTCGGCAACCGCATAGAGAATCGATGGGATCAAATACGCGATGCTCTTGCCGATGCCCGTGCCGGCTTCGACGATCAGGTTTTCACCCGCGGAAAGTGCCTTCGCCACCGCAACTGCCATGTCCTGCTGCTCGGGCCGATACTCGAAGTTGCTGGCTTGCGCCAGGATGCCATCAGGCGAAAAAATCTTTTCGACCCGGGCGACCATCTCGGTAGTGGCGCCACCTGGATCGATTTCGACGGGGCCGATCATTGCTGAGGGCCGGGTTGCCGTGGCGCAGGCGTCCCGCCTGTGGAAACGCGTGGAGTGAAAACCAACGTGTGCGGGTTACCCGGACCCGCGCCGGGAATGGCGGAGGCCAAGTGCAGGCTGGAAGCCTGCGCTACGATGGGCTGGCGCTCCGTTTGGCTTCGCATGAGATGATTCGCCGACTAACTCCGCCTTTCCACAATTTCGATGCCCGGCTTGTTCTTGGCAATGCGATTTTCGGGCAGGATGCCGCGCCAGTTGGTGCAAGGGTACATCAGCGAATTCCGGCCGATGATGGAGCCCGGGTTGAGCACCGAGTTGCAGCCGATGTCAGTATGATCGCCGAGCAAGGCGCCAAATTTTCGCAGACCCGTGTCCTGCTTCTTTCCGTCGATGACCAGTTCGACATTGCCAGGCACGACTTTCAGATTGGATATGATGACGCCCGCACCGAGGTGGGCCTTGTGCCCGAGGATCGAGTCGCCCACGTAGTTGAAATGCGGAATCTGACAGTCATTGAACACCAGGCTGTGCTTGAGTTCGGTTGAGTTTCCAATGGTGCAACCGTCGCCAATGATGACATGCTCCCGGATATAGGCGCCGTGACGGATTTCGCAGTTCCGGCCGATGATTGCCGGTCCCTTGATCATCGCGCCGTCCTCAACAGTCGTGCCTTCGCCGATGAACACGTCCGGGCCAATCCACGCGTGGCCATCGCAGGTATTCTTGAGTTCGGATCGCAGGTTTGCCTTGAGGAAATCTTTCAGCTTCTTCAACGCATCCCAGGCGTATTCGCAATCGTCAAAGATTGACGCGTGCTCGGTATGCGCCAGATCAAACAGGTCTTGCGGACGTAACATGTCCAGAGGCTAGAGAAAAACCGGTCGGTCGCAATTCAAAATCCGTTTCCACGCTCGGGAATTCGATTACGTTAATGCCGTGAGCGGTGAAGTGGAACCACTTGAAAGCGAAACAGCGACGACGCGGTGTCGGCGCATTTTCACCCGGCGACGGCTGCTGATGGCGATGGGCGGATTGTCTGGCGTTGGCATGACCGCGTTCGGTTACATTCGCTGGTGGGAACCCGGGTGGATCGAGGTGCGACGGGTGAAAGTCCCGCTTTCAGAAGGGTCCGTGGAACAGCCGATTCGAATTCTGCACGCAACCGATCTTCATGCCTCAAGAGTTGTGTCGCTGAAAATGATTGAGAATGGCCTTCGTGTTGGGATGGCGGAGAAACCCGATGTCGTATGCCTGACGGGGGATTTCGTTACGAAAAAGTTCGCCGACACTGCGAAATACACTGCCATGCTGAGATCGGTAATCGGTAACGTTCCGACTTTTGCCTGCCTGGGCAATCACGATGGGGGCGCGTGGGCCGCGCGGCGTCGGAATGGTGGCTACGCCACCCACAAAACGGTTCGGGCGATGCTGAAGGATGCGGGGATTCAGGTGCTTTGGAATGAATCAGCCACGATTCAGGTGCATAACCGGCAGATTCGGTTGGTGGGTTTCGGTGATCTGTGGACCGGGGAACTGGATGCTCCACGTGCATTTGGCAAACCGGTCGCGGGTGTGAAACTGCCTACGGTAGTTTTGAGCCACAATCCTGATAGCAAGGAGCGGTTGGGCGGGTATCCGTGGGATCTGGCGCTTTGTGGGCATACTCATGGCGGCCAAATCGGCATTTTCGGTCTGGATCGAGTCTTTGCTCCAGTGCGGGACAAGCAGTATCTATCCGGTCTGAAACGCTGGCGGGACCGATGGATTCACGTTTCCCGCGGCATTGGTAATCTGCATGGCCTGCGATTCGCCTGTCGGCCCGACGTCAGTCTTCTGGATATCGGGTAACCCGGGCGCTTGAAGGCCGTGGATCGATCAGGCTGACGGGATATTATTTGCCGAAAACATGTGTTTTCTACGGGAATTAACGGATTGACTTCGAATGGTCTTTTTGTAGGGTGAAGCAAGTT
>CALBIE010000041.1 GCA_937893495.1 uncultured Verrucomicrobiales bacterium
CTACCTGATCGAGTTCAAGCGCATCAAGGGCGAGAGTTCAGACTGGATCATGAATCACGTTCGCGCCGGTGAAGAAGTTTTTGCGAAGGAAATCGAGAATGCCGGATTCGAAAAAATTGGACGCGTTGATTTGCTGAAAGACAACTACATCCTTCGCTTTCGCAAACGCGCGAAGTAGCGCGAGTATCAAAATCCATCGTGCCCGCCATCCGCCAGCTTGGTCTCGTCTCCGCCGCCGCGCTGGTGGTGGCGAATATGATCGGCATCGGCGTGTTCACGACGAGCGGATTACTTCTTGAAGACCTCAAGTCACCGTGGATTGTCCTGCTCGCCTGGGCGGTCGGCGGATTGATTGCCCTGCTCGGGGCTGTGAGTTACGGCGCGCTGGCGCGCGCGATTCCCGAATCGGGCGGTGAGTATCTTTACCTTTCCCGCACCGTTCATCCGGCCGCGGGATTCGTCGCCGGCTGGGTCTCTTTGCTGGCCGGCTTCTCCGCACCGCTGGCCCTCGCCGCCTTTGGATTCGGCGAGTACTGCAAGGATTGGCTGCCACAAATTTCCGTGCGAATGACCGGCACGTTATTGCTGGTGGTTTTTTCGATCGCTCACGCCACCAACGTCCGTCGAGGGGCGGCCATTCAGAACGTCGCGGTGGCCATCAAACTGATTGCCATCACCGCGCTGGTCACGGTCGGGCTGGCACATCTGCCTGATATCGCAATACCGCTATCCAACCCTGCCGAAGAGTCTCATTCGTTTTCATTCGGCGCCTTCGCCGTCAGTCTGGTCTGGATCTCCTTCAGTTACGCGGGGTGGAATGCGGCTACTTACGTGGCGGGCGAAGTGGTTGATCCGGAAAGAAACCTCCCTCGCTCGCTTTTGCTGGCGACGCTGACGGTCACGATTGCGTATCTCGGGGTAAACGCGGTTTTTGTTTTCTCCGGTCCAGCAAGTGAATTGGCCGGCAAGCTGGATGTCGGGCGAATTGCCGCCGGTTTGCTCGGCGGACCCGCATGGCAGGAAGCGACCACGGCATTGGTCACACTCGCATTGGCCACGTCGGCGTCCGCCATGATCATGGCCGGCCCGCGCGTGTATGCCCGTATGGCGAGCGATGGGCATCTTCCCAAGTGGCTCGCCCATGAAGACGGACCGCCACGCCATGCAATCGCCCTGCAACTGGCACTGGCACTGGCGTTTCTCTGGACGAACAGTTACGAGGCTTTGCTGACCTATATCGGTTTCACCCTGGGCCTCAGCAATGCTGCGACCGTGATCGGACTGTTGCTGCTCAATCGAAAGGAACCCGCGTCAGTAAAGATTCCCGGCGGCCTGGGCATCCCGATTCTATTTCTAGCCTTTGCCGTCTTCGCGATCGGTTTCACCATTTGGCGCAAACCCGCGGAGTGCGGAGTTGGTTTCCTGACCATCGCCATCGGATTTATCGGTTGGCGACTTTCGCGAAAATAGATGGACCAGATGATGGCCCGAGAACCCGCGTTGCAATCCGCGCTTGGCGGCGGATGGTTTTTGGCTATCCTGCCGCCAACTCATTTAATCATGAAACCATTCACACTCCTCACCCTGTCCCTTTCACTCGCAATTATTTCCGTTTCCAGCGCCGCGGACGCGCCATTACGCATCATCGCCTTTGGCGCTCACCCGGATGATGCCGAATTTCAAATTGGCGGCACCGCCATCAAATGGGCCAAGGCCGGCCACAAGGTCAAACTCGTCTCGGTCACGAACGGCGACATCGGCCACTGGGACATCGCCGGCGGACCGTTGGCGATCCGACGCACGGCGGAGGTGAAGGAGGCGGCCAAGCGAATGGGCATCGAAGTCGAAGTGCTCGACATTCACGATGGCGAACTCGAACCAACGCTGGAGAATCGGAAGAAAATTACCCGGCTCATTCGCAGTTGGAATGCCGACATCGTCTTCGCGCATCGCCCGTGGGATTACCACCCGGACCATCGTTATGTCGGCGTGCTGGTGCAGGACGCGGCCTTTATGGTTGCCGTGCCGTTTATCTGCCCGGACACGCCACCGTTGAAAAAGAATCCGGCCTTCTTCTATTTCCCGGATCGGTTTAAGAAACCCTACGAATTCCAACCGGACATCGCCATCTCCATCGACGATGTCTTTGAAGACAAGGTGAACGCCGTGGACGCACTCGCCTCGCAGGTTTACGAAGGCGGTGCCCTCGGTTCCAAACAGACACTGCTTCAACGCCGCGTCAATGACCCGAAGAAGCGCAAGGAAATCCTCCGCGCCAGTTGGTCGGCAAGACAAGGTGGCATCGCCAATCGCTTCCGGGACGAACTGGTGAAGTGGTATGGCAAGGAAAAGGGCGGCGCGGTCAAGCACGCAGAGGCGTTCGAGTTGTGCGAATACGGCCGCCAGCCCAGCGAAGCCGATTTGAAGAAGTTGTTTCCATTCTTTGATTGAGCGAAACGCCTTCACGTCCCGGAATGTCAGCTTAGCTACCAGTCATGATCGAACTGCACGGCGCGAATAATCCGGGATGCTGCGAAGGCATATCGCGCCGGGCGGCGTTGCAGATTGGCGGACTGGCCTCGCTCGGGGTATCGCTCCCCACGCTACTGCGGGCCACGCCCGGAAACGGTGGCAGTTTCGGCCGCGCGAAACGCTGCCTCATGTTTTACATGTGGGGAGGACCATCGCATATCGATCTGTTTGACATGAAACCGGACGCTCCGGTCGAAGTGCGCGGGGAGTTCAATCCGGTTCGGACCAAAGTTCCCGGTCTGCAAATCACGGAGTTGATGCCGCACCTCGGTCGCCACACGGACAAGATCGGTTTCATTCGCTCGGTGACGCACAGCGACAACAATCACTCCACGAGCGCGCATTGGATGTTGACCGGCCACCGGCATCCTTTGGCTCAAGAAAACTTCGGGGCACGGCGCAGCGATTATCCGCACATTGGCTCGGTGCTCAGCCGCTTCGCCCCAAATCGCAATCGCATGCCGACTTTTGTCGCGCTCCCCGAGGTCATCGGCACCACGGCCGGATTTATCACCCCGGGACAGAATGGTGGATTCATGGGCGGCAAATACGATCCATTCGTCATCGCACAACATCCGGATGAGCCTGATTTCAAGGTGAAGAATCTTCACCCGGTCGAAGGGCTGAATCCACAACGGCTACAGAGTCGGGTGGGATTGCAGAAACAGTTCGATGACTTTCGACGGGAGTTGGGTGACACAACGGATGCCGCGGAAATGGCATCGATCAATCAGCGCGCGGTTGATTTGGTGACCGCGCCGGAAGTGTTCGGGGCGTTCAACATCGCTGCCGAGAGCCGCCATGAACGCGAGCGATATGGCATGCACACGTTTGGCCAGAGCACGCTTCTCGCCCGTCGCCTTCTGGAAGCCGGCGTTAAGCTGGTGACCGTTTACTGGCATCGCGACAAACCGGGGGTCGATACCACCTGGGATACGCACGCGAAAAACTTTTCCGGTCTCAAGGACCGACTTGTCCCGCAGGTGGATCAGCCGATCGCGAACCTGCTGGAGGATCTGCAACAACGCGGGATGCTGGACGACACGTTGATCGTGTGGAACAGCGAGTTCGGTCGCACGCCCCGAATCAACAAGAACGCGGGTCGCGATCATTGGGGCAAATGCAACACCGTCTGGATGGCGGGAGCCGGCGTGCCGGGCGGTCAGGCTTATGGGGCGTCGGATAAAACCGCCTCAGAGCCGGTATCGGATCCCGTGTCACCGGGCGATGTGGCCGCGACAATCTATCATCTGCTGGGATTGAGTCCGCATCTGGAAATTCACGATCAGTTGAATCGTCCTTTTCCGCTCGCCGACGGCAAACCACTGCATCGATTTCTCGGCGCCTGAAATTGGCGCATGCAGGTGACGCCCCCGTAGCGCAGGCTTCCAGCCTGCACCAAAACGTCGCCGTGCCGACAATGCTTTGGGCTTTTCTACAGCGGTGATTGGCAAGACCACCAAATCGACAGGCGAGACGCCTGCGCTACGAATGCCGCCCGATAATTTTCATTGGTCGGTCCGCCCGTCATCCTTCACACTCGCCAGCCATGAAACTTTCACGCTTGTTCATGGCATTGTTTGGCCTGGCGACTTCGGTCGGAATTCTATTCGGCGCGAATCGCCCGAACATTCTCTGGCTTTCAGCCGAGGACATCAGTCCGCACATTGGCTGTTTCGGCGATCCCTATGCCATCACGCCGCATATCGACAAGCTCACGACCGAAGGCGTGCGCTATACCCGGACGTTTACGACCGCCGGAGTCTGCGCCCCGTGCCGGAGCGGAATCATTACTGGCATGTATCAAACGACCCTCGGCACACAGCACATGCGGTCAACCGCCCGACTGCCTGAATTCATCAAACCCTTTCCGACCTACCTGCGTGAAGCGGGTTACTATTGCTCGAACAATTCCAAGCAGGATTACCAGTTCAAGACACCGAAAGGCAGTTGGGATGATTCGAATGGCAAGGCCCATTGGCGGAAACGTCCGGCCAAAAATCAGCCTTTCTTCGCCGTGTTCAATTACACCGGCTGTCACGAAAGCGGGATAGCGTCCACCTCCAAATACAAGTCCGTCACCAAAGACCTGAAGCCCGAACAGCGTCAGGACGCCCGCAAGCTGACGACCCTTCCGCCTTACTATCCGGACACGCCCATCGTGCGCGAGGATTGGAAACGGAACTACGAACTGATTACCGCGATGGATGCCTGGGCCGGTGATTTAATTCAACAACTCAAGGACGATGGCCTGTATGAGGACACGATCATTTTTTTCTGGTCGGATCACGGCGTCGGACTGCCGCACGCCAAATGCTGGCTCTACGATTCCGGCACCCACATTCCGATGGTGGTGCGCATCCCGGAGAAATTTCGCGTAAACGGCCAGGGCCAACCCGGTGCAGAGACGGATCAACTGGTCAGTTCCATCGACTTTGGCCCCACGGTTTTGAATCTCGCCGGGGTTCGCGTGCCGGATCATGTGCAGGGGCAATCGTTTCTGGGAGCAACCCCCCCGAAGCCGCGCGAATACGTCTATGGCGCGCGCGACCGCATGGACGAGCGCTATGACATCATTCGTATGGTTCGGGACAAGCGCTTCAAATACATCCGCAACTACGAACCGCTTAAAACCTTTTATCAATACATGAACACGCCCGAGAAAGGCGCAACCATGGAGGAGCTCCGGCAGTTGCATGAAGCGGGAAATTTGCGACCGCTCGCCGAACGCTTTTTCGCTCCCAACAAACCGGTCGAGGAATTGTATGACACGGAGGTTGACCCGCATGAATTGAACAACCTGGCCGCCGATTCGAAACACGCGTCGCGGCTCAAGCGGATGCGCGACGCGCACCTCGAATGGGTGAAGGAAACGAAGGATCTGGGTCTCATCGCGGAACCGATTCTCGTGGAACGCGAAACGACGATTGGCCACCGCTATGGCATTCTCCGACAGGGGAATGGCGATGCGGTCGCAAAACGGGTCGCACGGGTCGCGGCCAGAGCCTCCGACGGCCCGGAAGCGCTGCCAGATCTGGTGAAGGCGCTTTCCGATGAGGACCCCGCCGTTCGCTACTGGGGCGCGACGGGCATCGCCAACATCGGCATGCCGGCGATTTCCGCCCGGGCCAAAGTGACGGCGGCGCTGAAGGATTCCTCGGCCGTTGTTCGCATCGCGGCCGCCCATGCCCTTTGTCGGATGAACAGTCCGGAATCGGCATTGCCCGTCCTGGCCCGCGAACTCGACAAGGGCGAACAGTGGGAGCGTCTTCACGCAGCCATCGTGCTGGACGAAATTGACGAACAGGCTCGTCCGGTCATCGAGGCGATGCACGAGGCGTTGAAGCCGCGGAAAGGACTTTATGCCAACGGCAAATACACCGTCCGGGTGATCAATCGCGCCTTGAACCAACTCGAAGGCACCACACGTTCGGTGCCGTGACAAGCACCAGGCTCAATTGCCGGCCTTCACCTCTTTGAGCTTTTTGATCGCGTCGCGATTACCCTGTGCGGCGGATAATCCGAGCAGACGCAGCGCCTCCGCCCGATCCATTCCCACTCCATTGCCCTCCAGATAACGGACGCCCAAATCATACCGCGCGACCGCGGAACCTGACTTTGCGCGCTTGATTTGCATGGCCACGACGCGAGCCTCGGTCTCGGATGCCTTCCGCGCCTTTTCCGACACGACCCGCGCAGCAGCTTCTTCGCGCCGCTTTTCCTGGCGCTCCATTTCGATGACAGCCAACCGGGCAAGTTCCGCCTGGCGCCTCGCATCATCGGCCGCCTTGCCAAGCCGGGCGCGGGCCAGGTTGACCATTTCCTGTCGTCCCGCCGGCGTCAACGTCCGGTCGCCGACTTCCTTGCCATCCATGTTCATGTACATCCGTTGCCAGGATTCGTTACCCTGCCGGACCATGACGATCGACCAGTTCCTGGGAGTCTCGCTCTCAAACGTGGCGCTCGATCGCACGGTGCCCGCAACAAACCACGACCGGTCATCCTGTAAAACCGTCTTCAACGGACCAAACGTGGCGCTCGGGGATGATCGCAGGAATTTGCCAATAAACTTCATGGCGACCGCTTCGACCGCCGCCGGACCATCGGCGTTTTGTCCGGGTGCGCTTTCAATCGTCTCCCGATCACCAAAGTCATCCGGACTGAGGACAACTATCAACCCGCCAATCGCCAGCATTACCGTAACGCCGGCAATGGCGCAGAGTTGCAGGGTGGTTATCCGGGACGTGGGCTTCTTCAGACCGGCCGAAGGCGCGCCGTTCGGTCCGGCGATGATGGTGATTCCGACAACCGGTTTCGTAACGGGACCGGCAATGGGGGGCGGACGCTCGCCGGAAACCGGAAGCGGCGGTGGTGGCGCCGTATCGCTCTCTGATGGCACGGGAGGAGCCGGACCCGCCGCCGCAACCACCGGAGCCAACGGATCGTAGTCCGGCTGCGGTGGACCTTCGGGCACCAACAGCGCGATGTTTTGGCAGCCTGGGCAAATTGTCTCCTGCCCCTCCCTTTCAACCTCGTAGTTGATGGGATGGCCACATCGGGCGCAGGTGGTGCTGGGCATGCCTCACTCCGACTTTTCTAAACCGCTCAAGCTCATCCGAATTTCGAGTTCGCAATTCAATTTATTTCACCGGGAAGATTTGATACTCCCGCGTCTTCGGCTGATTGATCCGGTAAATCCGGTCCTCGTAATCGCGCTTGAGCTTTAACAGGCGTTTCACTTCCGCTTCAAATTTTGCGTAAAATTCCTGATAAGCCTTCGGATCCTTCGTCTGGACATCGCGCGAACGCTGGCCCTTGCGTTTCGACCACTGCCCGCGCAAGGGGTTCACCGCCTTCTCGTTGCGCTCCTTGTTGAGCATCGCCACTTCCAGCGCCTGCTGATATTGCGGCGTCTTCTCATTGCTTTGCAGTTCGATTTTGGCGCCAAGCTGCGCGTGCGTGTATTGCCCGACTTCGACCCCGTCGATTTTCAATCCGTATTTGCCGGGCGACAAGCCCCGCACCACGACCCGTTCATTGCTCAGCTTGTGACCCGCCTTGGTCAACTGGTAACCCGTCATTGCGTCCGGCGGCAACACCCACGGCAACGCATTGGCCTTGAACTTGAATCCCAGCGTATCGCCCTCGCCCTTCACGTCCGAAACCTTTCCGGTGCCCGAGGTCACCCGCCATTTGCTGCCAAGCTTGTTGGCGGTCAGTGCCGTGACTGAGCGATTGGCGTTCATCTGTTCCAACACGGAAAACGCCATCACCGCCTGGCCATTGGCATCCGGATGCACGGCGTCGGGAATCATGGTGAAATCCGGTTTCTTCAACCGCTCCTGCGTGGTGAGTTGATTCAACGGACCCAGCATATCCACGTAGCCATTCCCGCGCGCGAGTGCGGCGTCGCGCGCCCATGTTCCGTAGAAGGCGAGCAACGCGTTGTAATACATCGTCGCCTGGGCAATCTGTTCCTTGTTCTTCAACCACCTCGGAGGCTTCACCGTGGCGACTCGCGAATCATACATGGTGGGTCCCATAAAAATTCCTATCGCGCCCAACTCTGCAATGCGCCCGGCCAGGGTCGTCATGTCTTTTTCGTAGGTTGCGAAAATCTCGTGATTGAAATGCTGATATGCCCCGTCGTTCATTCCCAGGAGGACCGTGATGTACTTCGGCTTGAACGGCGCCACATCACCATCAAAACGATCCAGCGCATGAAATGCCTTGTCGCCGCTGACGCCGGCATTGTGAAAGTGAATCTGGAGATTCGGATATCGCGTGTAATAGTAGTCCTCAATGAACTGAGTATAGAGGCACTGATGAGTAATGCTGTCACCGAGGAACACCAGCGTATCGCCGTCTTTGAGAGTGATCGACGTGACGGGCGTCTTGAACTCGGCACCGGACGCCTGCCAGAAAAAAACGACCAGGGAGAGAACGGGCAGCAATTTGCGAAACATGGTCGAGTTAGTAGCCAACCTGCGGCCACACGTCAAGACGGGGCGGTGACCATCAACAATTCTCATTTTAGCGGAGCGCCGATTTGCAATCGGCTTAAACCGCCCGAAAGGAAAGCAGTTCCCGGTGTCGTCAGGTCAGAAGCCAGCTACCAGCCGGCGGTCCGTTGCCAAAATGAGAATTGCCGGGTAACCATTCGCGGTCACGGCAAGACGCAGCCCGGTTTCAGGCGACCTTCCACTTCTTCTCAATGGATGCCTCACCGCCCGTGACCCGATATTGAAGATGCAATTGCCCGTCCTTGCATTGAGCATGAACATATCCCGGACGAAACTCATTCGGATTGAATCCCGGCGCTTTTTGTTCCTCAAGCTTGCGATTCAGATTGTAGATGACCGACGGGAAACAGATTTCGTACATCGGCGCGCGATCGTTCCAACCCCGCAATCCGTTGTGGAAATGTCCGTGGAACAGCCCGACGACATTTGGCGCGTGTTTAGCGACCGCCTCATAAAACTCTTTCTGACCGTCTTTGGGTTTCACATACCAACCGCGGTCCGGATGCCGATTGTTATGAACCGGGACATGAGTGCAAAGAACAACCAGCAACCCACGCTGCTTTGCTTCCGCACATTGTTCGTCAATCCACTGGATTTGTTTCGAAGTGAGAAAACCGTCGTGCGATTCCGTGCTCGCATTGTTGAACAAGACGAAGCGAACGCCCTGATGATCGAAGGCGGTATCAATGTCCTTGCGCAGGTGCTTCGCAAACAGTTCTGCGGGATCGTGATTGCCGGGAATCTCATGGACCGGCTTGCCGATGGTATCGCGAATTCCCTGGTAGATGGGATACTGTAATTCACGTCCCTGATCCACGACATCGCCGAGATGCAGGATGAAATCGCCCGGTGCTTTCGCCAGTTCCGTCGCCGTCTTTTTCCATTGTCGCGCTGCGGAATCATTATCCTTCCGGCCGAGATGCGTATCCGAAACGATGATGAAGGAAAACTCCGGCGTCTTCACCGGTTTGCCGATCAGGGGTAGGCGCGGCAGGGCAATGGTTATGCTGGTCGCCGTCGCGAGGAAACTCCGGCGCGAATTCAAGAGAGGTTTCATGAGAATTACGATCTCTCTATCAGTCAATCGGAGTGGCGTAAATGATTATCCATTGTTACGCCGGTGTCGCTCAGGGCGTTTGGCTGGCAGGCTCATAGAACAGGGCTTGCGTTGAGGATGAGGTGA
>CALBIE010000042.1 GCA_937893495.1 uncultured Verrucomicrobiales bacterium
GACGATCAGGCGCAGGTCGAGCCAGATACTCCAGTTGTCGATGTATTCCAGATCCAGTCGCACCCATTCCTTGAAACTCTCCACATCGTTGCGACCGCTAATTTGCCACAGGCAGGTCAGCCCCGGCTTGACGCTCAATCGGCGGCGATGTGATGAATCGTTGATTCGCTTGATCTCATCCACTGGCAGTGGGCGAGGACCAACCAGGCTCATTTCCCCGCGCACAACATTCCAGAGCTGCGGCCACTCATCGACGCTGAATTTGCGCAACCACCTGCCCACGCTCGTGATCCTTGGATCCGAGGCGACCTTGAAGACCGGCCCGTCCATCTCGTTGAACGCCTCCAACTCGGCTTTGCGCTGTTCCGCGTTTGAAACCATCGTCCGGAATTTAAGCATCGTAAACGGTCGGCCATTCAATCCGCTTCGCTTCTGCAGGAAAAACACCGGGCCGGGTGAACTGTAGCGAATCAGGATTCCAACCAGTATCATCGGAATGAACAAAACCACCAGAGCCAGAGCTGCCCCGAGAAAATCGATCACCTGCTTGATGACACCCTGCCACGAAGCTTCCGGAGTCGATCGGAATACGAGCGTCGGTCGCCCAAGGAAGTCATCCACCGACGTCTGTGAAACTTTGGTCCGGAGAAAGTCGGCCAGCAACCACACTTCGACGCCCTCGAGTTCGCAGGTTTCGATAATTCGCTCAACCTGATCGAAGTAAACGTGACCGGCGCTCAGAATAATCCCATTCGCGGAGCGATCGTGCAGCATCTCGAGAATCTTTTCAGGCGACGCCTCGTCGAACGTCAACCGGGCCAGCACCTCCACGCCACCGCCAATCTTTTCCGCCAACTCGTCCACCACTTTGCCTGTTTCGTCGGGCTCACCGATGACCACCAGTCGTCGGCGCAATTGTTCCTGGCCCAATTCGGTCGCGGCCCATCGCCGTACCAATTCCTCTTTCAGCAGCACCATGCCAAATCCAAAGGCACCAAAAAGGATGATTACCGAGCGCGCCAGCTCCTCCTTCTTGAGGAACAGCAGCGACACGGTCGCGAGCGTCAGGATTGCCGCTGATTTTCCCAGCACCCAGGCCGTCTCGCGCCGGGAAAATAGAATCGGCCGATTGTAGAATCCCTGGGCCTGCAGCACGAGTGGTGCCAACGGCAGAATGGCAACCCACAACCAAAGATACTCCGAAAACGATTCAATCTGCGCCAATTGAAACTGTGGCCAGAGGTGCGTTGAAATCGAGCGAACCTCATGCGCCAACCACAACCCCAGAGCAAACAGCACGGCATCCACACATTGGTGCATGTACATCCGAATCTGGCGCTGGCGACGCAACATCTTCCAGAACAAATGCCACGATACCCGCATTCCGTAAATACAATGTTGGCCCTAGCTGCCGGTTATGACGGCCGGAAACCGCCCGGAAGATCATTCCACAAATACCGATCAGTCCAATCGGACGAATTGCGGCACTGCGGTGGCGATGAACTCGCTGAGGCGATTAAACGTCGCGTCCTCTTCACCATCCCGACAAAGTGCAAAACATGAGACATAGGCCCATCGCTGGAAAACACCCGTCCGAAGCTGGTTCACAACCTGCAACCACATTCGTTCACCGTGATTCGCCGTCACCGCACCCTCGGTCACAAACCAGTAAACAAAAACCCCGGTCAGGCCAGTGACCGTCTGATCGGTGCCGCGGAAGGTACCGCGCGCCGTGAGCCTGCGCACCGGCAAAGCGGAACTTTCCACATTCGCCAGTTTCAACTGCACGGTTTCTTCAGCAACGATCGTCCATCCCGCGCCGGTCAGACAATACTGCGGTTGATGGATACTCGTCCGGTCCGCGCCCATCAACACGACGTTACAATCAATTTCAAATCCATCTGGTGCCGCGTACACGCGATGGCCAAATACCGTGTCTTTCGGCAGCCAATCCACAACGATTTGCGCCACCGGTGCCGGTGCCGATTTGAATGTCTGCACAGTCTCGGGCAGATAAACACTTTCCTTCCCCACCGCATTCCCTTTCTCGTCAACGTTTGAAACGGGCAACACCTTCACTCCCGGTTCGCTCAATCGCTGTCGGTTCTTCAACGCGACAAGTTCCGCCGCCGCTGCAGCCATCAACAAGACTCCGGCAATCAATATTGGCAGCGTGGCGCCACCCCTCACCTGTCGCGGGCTGTCGGCGATGTCATTCCGTGTATCCATCGCCTCTTGATTTTCCGCGCGTCGCTCTCTCAACAACCAACCCAGGCAAAACAATCCGGCCACCGCCGGAATATACGGGAGGAGACTCAGCAAACCGTTGTCGTGAACGGTGTTGCCTGCCTCCTGACCGAAGGCCTCGGCAGCGACGATGATCGAAAGAAGTCGAAAGACATTCGCACCAATCGCAAGGGGAACCGCCGCGAGCCACATGATTGCGCGCTTCCACCACGGCTTGAACCAAATCAGGCTGAAGACGAACGCCATGGCACAGACCGCCGTCAGGCTGCGCAAGCCGCTACAGGCGGCCGCAATCTCGTACGAAAACTTTCCCGACGGATCAAATATCGATGTGCCATTTTGGATGACCTTGATGCCGAGAGGGCCTTGCGCGACGGCAACCGTGATCTCCGTGGCCCAGATTCGCAGCGGAAAGCTGATCTTTTCGGCGAAGTTCCCCAGCGGCACTGAGAATACAAACAGACAGAATGGGAGGGCTGCCACGCGCAGCAACTTTGGCCCCCAGGTCATTCCGACCAGCGCGAAAATTCCCAGGAACAATCCGATGACTGAGATGCGCTGCTGTTGCACGACGTATCCCAGCATGTGCAATCCAATGGCCACCCCCAACAACAGCAGGCCCGGCCACCAGATCCGTTTTTCCGCGGCCAGCAAATCCGCCCGCTTCCACCAGAGCAGGCCAAGGACGACAAAGGGTATCAACAACCCATGCTCATCGTACTTGAATGGCGAGGTGTAAACTCCATACATCCACGCCAGCAGGGACGGAGAGTCAACATAGCCGAAAGTCGAATTGCCAAGGAAATGAAACAGCAGCAACCAGCTGACGAGTAATCCGCAAAACAATCCCTTGTTCGGCAACCTGCCGAGCACGACTCCGATCTCCTCAATCAGACTCCTGCCTGATTCCCGGGTCTCAATTTTTTCCGGTGCTTCCATTCTCCACGCAATTCTCAGACTTGACTGTCAACCGTTCAATGCCTGCAAAACCTTTTCTTTCACCTGCTCGACTGTCACCGCATCACGACAGATAACGCTCGGCATCACACACCGCCCGAGGCATGGATGATGGGGGCACACATCCTGGCGCACTGCCAGATCACGGCTCCCCCACGGGGCAAACCAATCAGGCTCGCCCGCCGTGAACACGGACACCACGCGTCGGCCGACCGCTGCCGCAGCATGCGAAACACCCGTGTCATTGCACAGGACACCATCCACTTCGGCCAACAGTGCGAATAATTGCGGCAAATCCTCGGTTCCCACGATCGGCGAAAGTTGCTTCAGCTCATCACTCAACTCCAGGTCCGGAGGCTGTATTATCAAGGTCTGAATTTCGTTCGGCGGAAAAACTTCGCGAATCACCCGCGCAAATGATTCCTGCGGCCAACGGTGTTCGGGCAGTCGAGCCCCCGGATGAACAAGCCAGATTCGTTTACCTTCCCGTTTCAGCCCTGCCAGCATCTCGCGCGTGCCATTGGAGAGCGCCGCTGGATCAGTCTTCGTCCATGGAAGATCGGGTTTCCATTCCACCTCAACGACCTCTGCCAACTGTCGCCAGTCCTCGACATGATGCTGTCGATAGTCGTGACGCTGTAGTTTCTCCGTCAGCAATGGACGAGCAAGTGAGAGGCCGCCGGCGACATTCAGAAAAGCACCCGCGATGATCTGCCGCTTACGCCAGCCCAAGTGGCTCGCAAAAAAGTTTTTTGCTGTCATAGGAAAACCGATTCGCCGTTTCGCTCCCGAACGCGCCAGCAGATAATGTGTCCGGGCATCAGCCCAGGCACATACCGCAATATCCGGTTTCAGTGCCTGTATCGATTTAAGAAAAGGCCCCGTCCGCAGATCCGATTCTGACTCAACGCTCCGCTCATCCTTCAGCCAGCCCGGAGTCCAGGGAATGATCTGTTCGTCCGGCAGATGATTTCGATACACCGCAGCTGCCTTGGGAGTACACGTCACATGAATCTGGAAGGCGGCGCTCGCCGAGCGAATGAACGGCAGACTCATGATCGCGTCGCCCAACATTCGAAACTCAAAGACCAGCAATCGTGGCTTCATGGTTTCAGATTATCGTGTCGATCCATGAGACGATCAAAGGACGCGGCCGATATCCGGACCCGCGCCCCTGCCCGAGATGACCAACAGTTCGAGTCTCGTTCATTTCACCGATTGGCAACCTTCCGGAACAACGTCTCGTATTCGTCCGTAATCCGGTCCCAGGTAAAGCGTTCACGAATCCGGTCCGGAGCGCGTTTCCGCAAGCGCTTTGCCCGCGGCAAATCCTTCTCAATCTCTCCGATGCGGTTTGCCAACTCATCCGCCGACCGGCCATACAACACGCCGTAGTTTCCATTTTCGAGCACCTCGGCATTGAAGGGGGTGTCCAGCGCAAAAATGAGGTTGCCGTATCCAAGCGCCTTCAAAAGTGAAGGGTTGATTCCGCCAAACTGATGTCCGTGAATGTAGCCGAAGCAGTTGCAATGCAGCTCCTTGACATGACCCGGTTTACCGACGTGTCCAAGGAATTTCACCCGATCGTTCGCGAGCCCTTTCAGTCGGTCGATAAATTCGCGCTCCACCGTGTTGCCCTTGTAGTCCGCGCCCCCCGCGATTGCCAAGGTTCGCTTGGAACCGGATTTCACGAAAGCCTCGACAATCAGATCCGCGTTGTTATCCGGGACGAGCCGACTTGCTATCAGGTAATATTCCCCGCGCTTGAGTCCATTCTCCTCGACGACTTTCGCATTATTCGATGACTCGATATTTGCGCCGTATGCAATGTAGGTCGAATCGATGCCAAACTGCTTGGCATAAAGTCGATGCATCTCCTCGGCATCGGTCACGATTTCATCATAGAACCACGTCCCCAACCGCGCTGAGTTTTTGAAGACAAATTTTCCCAGCGCATTCCATTTCGGGCGCAACCACTCCATGCCATCGACGTTGAGCAGGCATGGTTTTCCCAGCAGACGCGGAATGATGCCGAACATCCCGTTGGCGGCATTGACGGCAAGCACCACGTCATTCCGCCGAAACGTCGCATCGACCATCGCAAAAAAACTGTGCGACAGAGTGCTGAGAAACTTGTGCTCGAGACTGGGCAGATACCGCATTCGCATGCCCTCGTGAATGGCGGGCCGATCCTCATACAGCTTCTTGCGGCAATAAATCGTCACCTCGTGCCCACGCTGCACCAACCGTGGCGCCAACTCGCCGACAAACGTTTCATACCCGCTATAGGTTGACGGCAACCCGCGGATTCCAAGAATGGCGATTCTCATTTTAGAATTCGCGGATATCACGTCTCAAAATCGTATCGACACACATATCAAAGACAGTCGCCCATCGGTCCACCGAACGACGAGTCGTCACTTTTAAAAGCCTGAACATTCGATGAATCAGCATTCCCCGAAAGCGACGTCTAATCTTCTTCGATTAACGCCGCCCAGGATGGTGGCATGTTTTTCTTCACCTCAACGGCGCTGAACGTCTGGCCCTGGCGGGCGCCCGTCCGCCTTGCCCATGCCCCCATCCGTTGCACGCCGTCTTCCAGTGAAACATTTTTGATCAAGTCGCCGAAATGCTGGTGTGCCTTCTCGTGGCTCGAATAGGCATGCACGACCTCGTTGCGCGCCTCGAGATGATTGAGTTTCGGCGCAGCGCCCATGGCTTTGCCGACCGCCTCGACGAGTTCCAGAATCGTATAGGGTGTATCCGCCCCGACATTGAACACCTGATTGTAGGCGTCCTCACGATTAATGCTGTCCGCAATGATGGGAGCCACATCGCTGATGTAGCTGAACGCCCGCGTCTGTTTGCCGTCACCAAAGATCGTCAGCGGCTGATCCTGCATGATCTGATTCATGAAGATGCCAATCACGTTGCGGTAGCGGTCGCCAATGTTCTGCTTTTCGCCATAGACATTGTGTGGACGGAAAACGATGTAGTTCAATCCGAACATCTCGAGCGCCTCCTTCAAATCGAGTTCCACGGCATACTTGGCGATTCCATACGGGTCCTCCGGCTGCGGGACCATGTCCTCCTTCATTGGCAACTGGTTCCGGCCATAGACCGCAATGGACGACGTGAAGACAAAACACTTCACGCTCCCGGCATTCACCGAGGCATTGATGAGATTGACGCTCCCCAGCAGATTATTCGTGTAGTTGAACGTCTTGATGAAGTGGCTCAAGCCTTCCGCGGCATACGCGGCAAGGTGAAAGACGTATTTGAAACGATGCTTCTCAAACAAAGCGTTGATCAAGGGGACGTCGTTGATTGAGCCCTCCACGAACTCCGCTCCAGCGGGAACATTTTCCCGATATCCCCCGCTCAGGTCATCGAGCGCCAGCACGGAATGACCGCGCGTGATCAGTTCGGCGGCAACATGTGCGCCGATGAATCCCGCTGCCCCCGTGACAATTGTATCGCAACCCATGCGCCGCCGAAAATGGCAGACGTAACCGTCCTTGTCGAGGGTCGCCGGTTATTTCCCTAATGCGGAAAAACCATGATTCGCCGAATCAATCTACTACCAGCAGAAGCCTTCGTAGCGAGACGGCAATTGCGTCAGTTCCTTCCACCCGTTCACGTCGATGACATGGTGGTCGCGGCTGACGTGCTTCGCCAGTTCCTCGACGGGCGCGCATTTTTGCGCCGCGATGATCACCCCTTCCGTCCCAATGGCCGCTCCCAAATCGTTCTGCAACAGCTGCGCCAGATGCGGCATCTTCGTGTCGATAACCCGCTTGTTCGCACCGATCAGCGACGCAAGATTCAGCGCCGGATCGTAGATGCGCAACGGAAACCCGTGCCCAATTAAAAACTGCGCGACATCCACCATCGGGCTTTCGCGCAAGTCATCGGTGTTTGACTTGAACGACAGTCCGAGGATCACCGCTTCCTTTTGGCCCGATTCAGTAATCAGCGACAACAAGCTCGCCAGGTGCTTCTCGTTGCTGGACAACAGACTTTCAAGGAGAGGAATCTGCACTCCGCCCACCCGCGCCTGATTCATCAAGGCTCGAACGTCCTTGGGAAGACATGAACCGCCGAAGGGATTTCCCGGCCGCAGGTAGTATGAGGAAATATTCAGCCGCGTATCCTGGCACAGCAACGACATCACCGCCTTTGAATCAATCGACAACTGTTTTCCAACGCGCCCGATTTCATTGGCGAAAGTAATCTTGGTCGCGTGAAATGCGTTGCAGGCATATTTGACCGCCTCGGCCGTCGGCCAGGTCACCACCGAGGCGTTTACCCCGAACAACGATTCCATCAATGGCTCCGGGGGACGCGACCCGTCGCGCGAACCGACCACCGCCAATGAGGGATTCTCAAAATCCTCAACCGCCGTGCTCTCGCGCAGAAATTCCGGGTAATAAAAAACATTGAGCAGACTGTCCTTTTCCAACTCGGCCAGACCTTCACCCACGATTCGCTCCGTGCTTCCCGGCAACATCGTGCTGCGAAAGACCAGGGTATGATGGGTGTTCTTTTTACGAACCGCGCCGGCAATCTGCGCGGCCACCGTCCGCACGAACCGCAGGTCCAACGCGCCCGAGGGCGCCGAAGGTGTTCCCACACAGACAATCGAGAGTTCGGTATCGGCGATAGCGTCGGCGCAATCCGTCGTGGCCCGCAGCCGATTCTGTTCCTTGGCCTGCTTCAGCAATTCGTCCAGTCCCGGTTCAACAATTGGAGGAATGCCGTTGTTAAAATCATCCACCTTCTGCGGATGGACGTCCACGCCCACCACATAATGTCCCCGGCTGGTCAGGCATCCCGCCGTCACCGCGCCCACATATCCCAGCCCGAAAATACTGATTCTCATTCCGGCGCGGAGGCTAAAAAGCTGGTGCGGAAAACGCAAGGTTTATACCCTGCCTGCGCCGTCAGCACGACCGCGGCAGCCCTCTCAATTTCGCCGTAACGCGGAGAAACAAATCCACAGTATTGATTACTGGATTCCTCTCCGCCGTCGCCATTGGCCACCAACTGACCGGGTTCCTCCACCACGGCGGTTTCCCAATCACTGGAAGCCTCAACAACAAAGATCTCTCCAGCCTGATCGATCTGAAATCGTCGCGGTTCAATCAGCTTCACCTCAATCCCCGGCGCGAATTGCCAGCGAACAGTAAATTCGCCGTTAAACGAAGAATCGTTGGGCAGGAAATCATCCTCGACGAAGAATCCGTCGGCCGATTCCAATTCCTGAATTCGCCTTTTGATCACGCCAACGGGAAGAAACCATTCCGCGCAAATCCCACGTTCCCCATCCGGTCGCCAGGCTGGAATCGAGTGATCGTCAGACCAGAGAAACGGCCCTAATCGTCGCGGTGTCCGCACGTCGGAAAGGCTGGGCCCGTTGTGCGCCTGGCGCGAGGCGAACCACTCTCGCTTCATCGAATCGCCATGCAGGCAACCCGTGCCGGGATCGACCACCAGTGGCTTACCCTTCCACCAGATCGACAAATGCAGGGCATCCAGGTGCCCGTGAGCGTTCGTGGACAGAAAACCCAGTGATGACAAATCCCACCGCAGGAACCAGTCGCCTGTTCGTTTGCAACCATAACCGGATTCTCGAAACACGCACCAGGCACTCGCCCGTGATTCGGCTTGTGATGGGCCGCTGTCCGCCGGATCAAGGCTGCGCGGCAGTTGCTCATCGCGTCGCGAATCATTCCACCACATTCCGATCGCCGGTTCTTCTTTGCTGTTGATCAACCAGCGCCGCCATTCGTCCTCGGCATCGCCCTCATTCAACCAGATTGGCAGGACCGTAACACTGTTGCTGTCGCCAAAATCCCAGTGACCGGCCGGCGATTTCATCGAAACATAAAATCGAGCACCCTGGACCAACCGCTCAATGACATCTCGCCGGACAACACGTCCCAATGCCGACAACGCATTGACCGCCAGCCAACAGAGTTCCCAGGTGAACAAGTGATAGTAAAGCGACTGCTCGCGGCTGCCACCATCCGGGGCGAATTGTTGCATCACCTGTTCTTCCCACATGGGTTGCAGGACATCCAGGCCGGCTGACCACTCGGACAATTCCTTCCATCGGCACTGCGCCACAATCAATCCCACCAACTCAGCCACGAACTGGTGATTGGCCGAAGAACCCACCGAGTGATGGCGCCATGCGTGATAAGCATGCGGTGGAACAATCTCGTAACGCAACGTCTCCCATTCGGCATCGAAATTCCAACGCTCCGCATCATCCGCCAACAAGGCATCCATCCAGGTGAATTGAATCAGCCGCAACCCGCTCTCGGTTGGACGATTCCAGTTCCAACCCTTGAATGGTGGATTGTTCTTTATCCAATCTTCCAGCCAAAGCACGCACTTGCGTCCGGCATCCGCCTGGTCCAGAAAGCGCGCGGCCATTGCCAGTCGTGTCAACTGCCTCCAGCGATTCAAGTCCCAGACCGTCCGGATGTCCACGCCTTCCGGCAAGTCGCGATACTGGAGGCGGAAACCGCTCGTGGACTTGGCCAGATCCTGTTCTGCCAGATACTCACGTTGCCAGTGCGGAGGGTCATCCACCTGAACAGCCCGATGACCGAAGACCGTCCATTTTCCGTGCATCAGGTCCTCCGCTTCGTGTCGCAACGCGTCGATCAACTCCAAAGGCACCGTTTTGCGGGTGGGAATTTCAGGAAAACTTCGGTTCGCCGAAAGTTTAAGCCCGGCCCAGTCACGCTCCACCCGATGATCCACCTGCTCGCGCAACTTCTTGCGCAGGCGCAATAGCATCTCCCCCGGCGACATGGCCATCAGACGGTGGTAATACCATTTCAACTCGGGCATTACGCAAACTCTAAGCCGACCGGACGGCCTTGACGAGCTTTGGTGACCGCACTGGTGAACCTCTGCCGGCGGAGCGCGGATTTGTGAGCAGCAGGCCCCGGATTCAGTATCGCTTCCGTTCGTTTTATCTGTGTTCTGTCTGTCGAAGTTGCTGCGGGTCGCAGACCCGCGCTCCGCGATTGGTTCATGCGAAGGATTGCGATGAAAGAACACTCCATGTTCGCATCAGAAATACAGGAAACTGGATTGCGCCCGTGCTCGGGCGCATCTTGCATCTTGAC
>CALBIE010000043.1 GCA_937893495.1 uncultured Verrucomicrobiales bacterium
TGCTGCCGACGTGCGCATACCTTTTCTTTAATAACCGGAGTTCTCGGACTGCTTCTGGAGGGGGATAAGATGCATGATCTGTGAATTCAGCACTGACTGTTGCAAGAGTAACCGGCCGCTGGTAATTCAATCCCCATTTTTTCACAAAATGTCCGAACTCTTCTTCAATCGCCCGTTTTTTGCTTCGATGTATCTCTGCCAATTTAGTCGCCTGTGCAATTTCGAACCGACATATCGTTTCCTTATTTGCCTCCCAATACTCAGCCTGCTGCTGCAAATCTTTCAATTCGGAATCCAACTCGGCAATTCGACGCTTTTCCGACGCCATTCGTTTCCGAATTGAATAGAGAGATGATTCTGTTTCCTTCAAAACTTCCGTCCACCTTGGCATCGCAAGTCGCGGTTCTTCGTCCCGCGAGTCGTCAAATGCGATTTTGCTGGAGTATCTCATTTTCATTTACGTTTGGGAAATCTGTAAACTTTAGTCCGATGAAATATAATTGCTATCAATCCTGCAAATCGGTCGCACAGCAAGTTTGTATGACTGGTAGAGGCGTTCAACGCGAACAATATCAAGGGAATAGCCTCCCCTCCGAACGCATTGCTCCAACTCGGTGAATTGGGCATCAGGAAACCGGTATCCTAAGATGATACTTTTCAGGCTCAGCTTAGGGAACGTTACGTGCTTTGGTTGGTCTCCATCGAGAACGATTCGCCATTCGCTTTGGAACCGCCATGCTGTGGATTTGCGAGAAAGAGAAATATCAAAACTTGTCTCCCCGTCCCTGCGGCATTGAAGGGCAGTTAGTGAATTACTGTATTGAACTGGTTGGGCGTCTCGGAAGAATTTGTCCCGTGTGTCAAAGCAGAGACAAAGACCGCGATGGTGGTCGGAATAAAACGTCCACATTAGTTCATTGTCCCAAGCGCTTGAAAAGCAGAGTATTCGTTTGTGTCGTCGCTCGTGCTTGGAATTGCACTTGCGTAACGTCGTCACTTCTTTGGGATCCATTTCGTCGACGGCACGAATATCAGTAATGCTGGATAACTGATACTTCCGCATTAATTCTGGGATGCCTGCCATGTCGTTTGCCAGCCAGCGGTCTAAATCTCCCTTGCTTCCTGTCCTGAACGCTCCGAGTTGACAATCATGAATATCGTCGAAGTCACGAGGCCCGGCGCAGTAGAAGGCTGCCTTTTCGAGCAGGTCTTTTGTGCGGTTTAGCCCTGTCGGGGGCCAACCACGAAAGCGGTAAAACTCATTTGGCAATTTGTTCACACGTATCTTGAGTCAAGTTAAGAATTCGTGAATCGCAGGTCCACGCGTTCGCTCAAGTTGTGTTCGGCGTTGCCTATCATCCGTCCAATTGCTTTTGGACCAATCTGGAGAGACTCACCGTACAATTCATTCCGGCTGCGGTTGCCCGGATTGATCATCGGCCAACATGGCCTATTCACCAGATCCAATTCCCGCGAGAACGCCCGGCTTGGCGGTGCCGTCAAACCGATGGAGGAAAGGAAGGAGCGGCGCGTGGTGAAGAGGGATTCGTTCATCATGAAACCAATGAAGGCCGGCATCGGAAAAATAGGCAAGGAATTCCGACCGCATTGATTGGACGAATGCAGTGATCGTCGTCAGCCGCGTGACGATCACTCACCCTCTGCTGCCAGGCGTTTGTTCCGCGAGGACGGCAGGCGTTGAAGTATGTGGAATTCGGCGGTAATCGTAAATAGTGAGGTACAGAAATGCCCAACTAAACAGGCCAAAGGTGCATGCGGTGAATTTATCCATCGCATCGTGAACGCCTGCAAGGTGGGCGCATCCAAGCATTCCCATCGCGAAAATCAACGCGCCGCCAAACCATAACCACCTTGCTGCGGAACTCACTGGCCGCTTAGGTAGGTTGGGCTTTATTGGGGAACCGGCGCTTATGGAAAACCAGAGTAGAAGAACGAGCGGGAGAGCGAAAAAGCCAATCGGGGTGAAACTCGTAATCAGAATAATGCCGAAAACAAAGAAATTATAGGCGAGCACATGCGCCACCAGTTTCCACCGAACTGGAGTGGTGGGCGTGACGAACTGTTCGCCTTGCTCGGTGGTTGGACACATGCCGGAAATCTAACAGCCGCAACTGTCGGCCACAATTGCCACTTTTGCGGGCGGCGCTACCATATGGGTTGCGATTGTAATGCGCTGCGGCGACATCGTGCGGCAACGTCCACGGTCGGTGTCGATGAAACGATGCGAAGGGGAGCACACGCGGCTCGCGTGTCGTGTCGGGTGGCCCGCCCGACACTCTTGGGGCATACGCCAACCCGTTGATCTCCAAACGCGCAAAAGGTTGCCACCCGCACGGCCAGAACCCTCCGGCGGGCCGCCGGAGGGGACAGCCGGGCCGGCTGTGCTCCCCCGTAATTCGCGGCCGCGCCGCGCCTGATTATCAGCGGTTATCAGCGGTAAAAATTCCCCCGTCTCAGGCAAGGAATTCGTGGAAGCCCTGCCGAAAAACTGTGGCAATGCGGCGGGCCGCCTCGTAGTGTGTCCGACGATGTCATTGACGTTGCGCCAAAGCCTGCCCGGATTTCTGACTCTGGTTTTGATCATGAGCGGCGCGGAAGCGGTGGCCGTTGCCGCGGCTGGCGATTCAGTGCCGCGCCAGTTCTTTGAGCGACACTGCTTCAAGTGTCACGGGCCAGAGAAACAGAAGGGTGATCTGCGACTGGACACTTTGTCGGCACCTACGGCGTTGGGTGAAATTGGCAAGACGTTGGTAAAGGTCATTGACGCGCTTGAGTCCGGTGAGATGCCGCCGAAAAAGGAACCGCGACCGGAAGCCGCCGCGCTCGAACAAGTCCTTCGACAACTAAGCGCCGCAGTGGCAAAGATTGCCGGTCCGCCGCCGATTGCCCTGCGCCGATTGAACCGTGTCGAATACGAAAACGCGGTGCAGGATTTGCTCGGCATCGATACGCCTCTGGCGGAATTGCTGCCCGAGGACGGGAGCGTGCAGGGCTTCGATAACGTCAGTGATGGACTGAGCATTTCGACCGTGCTCATGGAGCGTTATCTGGAAGCAGCGGACGCCGCGTTCGATGGCGTCATTCGCAGAATCAAACCATTGCCAGCGACCACCCGCCGTGCGGTGATGATGGAGGCGAAGGAGAACATTGAATCGGTCAAAAAGAAAAAGGGCGGAACGATCGAGGTCGAGAATTCTTTCGTGAAATTCACGCCCGGTTGGCCTCCCGCGCGGCTTGATTCCGCGCATCCGATTGAAGGTGGGATTTATCGGTGCCGTATCGCCGTGTGGCCGCATGAGCCAAGCCAGCGCACGCTGGTGACGGCGGTTTATGTCGGCCCGCTGTTTGGTCCTGGAAAGCGACGATTTATGGGCATGTACGATGTGACCGGCACGCCCGAAAATCCGCGCATCATCGAGTTCACTACTCGCATCGAGGAAGGCCATGCTCTGCATATCGTGCCGTGGATATACCCGGTACATATCACTTATCGAGATAAGCATGAGCCCCGCCCGGGAATCGCGATTGTCTCGGCGGAGACATACGGTCCACTTGATCAAAGCTGGCCGTCCGAAGCGCAGAAGAGATTATTCGGTGAGTCCGATAGTCTTTCGATGGTTGAAGGAAGGCCGATTTATATGCGCCATCGCAAGGGAGTGAAACTTCATTACGTTGAATCGAAGACTCCCCGGGAGGATGCGGCGCGTATCATTCGCGAGTTCGTGCCGCGCGCGTTTCGACGACCGGTGGATAAAAGTATCGTCGATCAATTTGTGACGCTCACCCTGGAGCGGTTGGACGAAAACCGGACCTTCGAGCAGGCGGTGCGCGCGGGGATTTCCGCCGTCCTTTGCTCGCCGTACTTCCTTCTTTTGAACCGCGACAATGCGGTGGACGATTTCACGCTGGCTTCCCGTCTGTCTTATTTTCTCTGGTCAACCATGCCGGACGCCGAGTTATTGAGACTGGCGGCGGCGGGGAAACTCCGCGATTCCAAGGTGCGCCGTGTCCAGGTTGAAAGGATGATCAAGGATCCGCGAATCAACCGTTTCGTGGAGAACTTTACCGGGCAGTGGCTAAATCTGCGTGATATCGAGTTCACCACACCGGATAAAAAGTTGTATCCGGAATTCGATGAGCTGCTGCAGGAATCCATGCTTGGCGAAACGCGTGGTTTTTTCTCCCACATTTTGACCAACGACTTGAGCGTCATGAATTTTGTGAAATCGGATTTCACGGTGCTCAACGAGCGGATGGCGAATCATTACGGCATTCCTGGCGTAAAGGGGCACGAACAGTTTAACGTCGTCAAACTGGCGAACGACAGTGTTCGGGGCGGCGTGCTGAGCCATGCGAGTGTGCTCAAGGTTACCGCCAATGGCACAAGTTCATCGCCGGTTTTGCGCGGGGTCTGGGTGCTTGATCATATTCTGGGGCGTCCCTCGCCGCCGCCGCCGTCCGGGGTTCCTGCGGTCGAGCCTGATATTCGAGGGGCAACCACGATTCGCGAGCAATTGAACAAGCATCGCGAAAACGAATCCTGCGCCCGCTGTCATGCCCGGATTGATCCGCCTGGATTTGCGCTCGAATGTTTTGATCCGATCGGGGGACTTCGGGATCGATACCGTTCTCTCGGTGAGGGTGAAAGGGTCGGGAAAATGCTCTACCGCATTGGTCGGTCGGTCGAGACAGGCGGCGCAATGGCGGATGGAACTGCATTTGCCGACTTTCGTTCCTTTCGTGAAATCCTCCTCAAAAACCAGCGAGAAGTCGCCCGTGCGATCGCCCGTAAATTGCTGATTTACGGAACCGGCCGTCCCGTGGGTAATGCGGACCGAGCGGCGATTGACGCCGTGGTGACTTCAGTCGAGAAGAATGCCTTGGGTTTGCGAACAATGATCCACGCGGTGGTGGACAGTGAATTGTTTCTTCAACCTTGAGGTAATCGGGTAGCCAGCGATCAATTGTAATCATGATGAACAACCATCAACTGAATCGGAGAACTTTCCTGTCTGGCACCGGCGTGGCCATGGGACTGCCTTTGCTCAACGCCATGCTGCCGTTGAAGGCCGGAGCCGCACCGAACGACGCAGGCGATGTCCGGCGCATGTTGGCGATTTGCGCCCCGTTGGGCATTCACACGCCGTTTCTTTTCCCGAAGAAAGCCGGCCGCGACTATGAAGTGACACCCTATCTTGAACCGTTGCAGCAGGTCCGGAAAAAATTCACCGTGATGTCCGGCTTGATGCATCCGGACGTGGATGGTGGGCACTCCGCCGAGCAAAGCTTTCTGACGGGCGCCGCGCACCCGGGACAACCGAGTTTCCGTAACACGATCTCGCTTGATCAATACGCCGCCGAGCGCATGGGCCATCAAACTCGCGTTGCTTCGCTCGCGCTTTCCGCGAATGGAGCGGGTTTGTCCTACACCCGATCCGGTGTGCGCATTCCTCCCGAAACCCGGCCATCGCGCCTGTTCGCGCGACTTTTCCTGGAAGGAACGAAAGAGGAAAAGGCTGCGCAGATGCGGCGAATCAAGGACGGTCAGAGCATCATGGACTTGGTGCGCGACCAGACAAAACAGGTCAGCCGCAGTCTCGGTCGCGAGGATCACCAGACGCTGGATCAATATTTCACGAGTGTGCGGGAACTCGAACAGCGCCTGGTCAAAGCGGAGGAGTGGGCGAAGCTGCCCAAGCCGAGGGTTGAACGAAAGCCACCGACCGACGTTGAAGACCGCGCCGATTTCACCGGACGGATGAGTTTGATGTATGAGATGATCTTTCTGGCGATTCAAACGGATTCGACGCGGTTGATTACCTTTTGCGGCGCGGGTGGTAACGAAGTCGTAGCTCTGCAGGGCGTCGATGACGGATGGCACAATCTCAGCCATCACGGCCGCGATCCCGGCAAGATCGAGAAGCTGGCGATCATTGAGAAAGAAGAGATGCGACTCTTCGCCGAACTGTTGCGGAAACTGGACGGTGCCCGCGAGGGAGCCAACACCCTGCTCGACCAGACGGCGATTGTGATGGGTTCCAACCTCGGCAATGCCTCCAGTCACAACAACACCAATCTGCCGATCGTAGTTGCCGGCGGAAGATTCGGGCACGGCCAGCATCTGGCTTTCAACGCGGACAACTCGCCGCCGTTGTGCAACCTCTACGTCTCATTTTTGCAACATCTCGGACTGGAAACCGATCATTTCGCCACCGGTGCCAGCACGCTGACGGGGCTACAGAGGATTTAGCCGCGAACGGCAGGCGCTGGCTGAGGAGAAATTCTCCCGAAGGCTGTCACTGAAAGATTTCCAATATCTTGTCGCCGATTAAAACTGATAGCCCACGCCGCCGGCGACACCGAAGCCGTTGGAAAAATCGATCTCCGCGGAGCGATCCGGGCCTTCGTGCTTCAACGTACCGGTCAGTTGGTGCCGCAAATCGGCATGGGCCGACCAACTTTCGTTAATCTGGTATTCCAGCCGCAGGACCGTGAACAAGCCGGTCCAGACATGGGTATCATGGCTGCCACCCGACTGCCTGACGGTCGGCCCGCCCGCCACCGTGATCTGTTCATCGTAATTGAGGTCCGAAAATCCGAAACCAACGTTAAGACCGGCCTGAGCGCCGAACCGCCATTTACTGTTGGCCGATTTCCAATCAATCCCGGGGGCAATTCGGAACTGGAAGGCGTGCAGCACGATCTCCCGGATCCCCATGACGGCAGCCACCACGTCCGCAATGGTTCGGGTGGGTGCGCTGCCGATTGCCGGACTACCTGGGACGGGTGTGAAGGGACCCGCGTAGGGTGCCGTTCCCGCCACCAACGTGACTCCATTCAACGCAAAGGTGTCGGTGATCAGGCTCGCAGTGGCGGAGGACAATCCTTGTTCACGCCAGCGAAAATTCTGGTAACCGCCAGCGAACTCCAAGGAAGCTGACCAGTTGTCGCCGTTCCTGCCGTTGCGCCGATAATAAAATTCCAACCCCGGCAGCGGCCGGTTATTGAGTTTCCGGTGGTAGTCACCACCATTGAGTTGGAGGCTGTGCAGGGAAAGGGTGCCGGCACCAGCCGCGTTGGCCGCCTGTGTGTCGCTTTGGTAGCCGTAAAACGTGGTGACGGGGGTTCCGCCGGGGCCGAGGGCGGGATTACCTGCTGCGTTCACACGATTGAAGCCGTCGTCGTATAAGCGGTCAACGCGCCCGTCGGCCAGGGTCGGAACCACAGAAGGAGCGGAGCCGGGATTCGTGGACCGGGTAGCAGTAAATGACGCTCCCGCGTTGAAATAGGTTGGCAGCCGCACCCCGAACTGTCGTCGCCGTTCGGGTTCGCTGCGTGTCAGGCGCCGTATCTCGTCTGTAAGGTTCGACTTTGGCGGGCGGAGGGTTGGGAAATAGACTGTCGATGATCGGCGCGACTGTCCGACTGCCTGCGGCGGGACGGGTTCGATCAGGGGCCATATCACGCCTCTCCGCACGCGTTTCCGGGTCGCCGGCGGCGGGACGGATTCGATTTGCCCCATCATCGGATAACGGCCTCCTGTTTGCCCGGAAGCCGGGACAGCGAGCAGGAATGACACAGCCATTTGGAGAATCGTCTTCTTCATGGAGTCGCTTCCCGGGAAATCAGGTTCATTGCTCGGTGACGATCCGGTAGAAGCGGGCGGCGCCCGGGGGCGTGGCGGTGTTCGGGGGGCCTTCATCGAGCCAAGTCATGACGAAGCCGGTGCCGTTGATCTGAACGGGTGAGGTCTCCCAGACTGCTCCCATGGCGTCCTGGTACTGGATGTAATAGATCCGGCCGGCCACGGTTGGGAACTGCAGGTAGTTGTTCTTCGCGCCGTCCGGTGAAAACCCGCTGAAGGGAGAGAGCGCCGCCATCACCGCATTCGTCGGGACACGATTGGTCCGGACCTCGTTCAGCAGTTCGAGCCGCAGGCCCGGAGTGAAGTTCGCCATGTTGCTGCTGAAGTACTCCAGCTTCAGGGTCACTCCGCCGCCGGCGGGAACCGTCAGGTTGTAATCGATGTAGGGCAGTCCCCCGTTGGTGATCGTGACGTTCTGCAAGGTTACGGTGGCAGGCAGGTTGGTGGCGGTGATGCGCAGAGCAGTGAAGGCGAAAGGCGTGTTGTTCGACACGCTGACTTTCTGCTCGAACAGGCCGGTCTGCAGGTTGAAGAGTGGCGTGTTGAGGGTGCCGCTGTAGGCCGGGCTTTCGTTGGCGCTCACCCGGGTCAGCAACGGCTGATAGATGATCACCGGCACCACGATTGTCTGAGATGTCCCGTCACTGAACGATACGCGCAAGGTCAGTGAGGTTCGGTTCGTGGAGCCGTCCTGACCGGCGATCGTGACCACGCTGATGACATGGTTCGTGGAATCATAGATGACGCGATTGACGAAATTCGTGTCAATGTCGAGCGCCACTGCGTTGGTAACCATGCGGCCGGGGTTGTTGCTGGTAAGGCTCTCCAGCGAGATTCGGGGCAATCCGCCGAGCGCGGAGACTTCAACAACACGCGACGAGGCGAACACATACGCGGCCCCGGCATCGGTGGCGCCCTCGTCCGGGTTGCCGCTCACGCCCGTTTTGCTGCTGTCCTCCAGGTACGCCCCGACCACCACTGCGTCATCCGCCACGGTCACCGCAAAGCCAAACTCGTCACCTGCTCCGTTGTTGCCTGCCTTGAGATAGGCCTGCTGTGTCCACGTCGATCCGATCCGCGCAAACACATACGCGGCCCCGGCTCGGTTGGCATTCTCGTCGGGTGCACTGTTCACGCCCGACTGGCTGCCATCCTCCAGGAAAGCTCCGACAGCCACCGTGTTTCCGGCGATCGCCACCGAAATGCCGAATTGGTCGCCAGCTCCGGTATTGCCTGCCTTGAGGTAGGCCTGCTGAATCCAATTTGAGCCATTTCGCAGGAAAACGTAGGCCGCTCCGGAATTGCCGGAGTTGTTGTCGGGTGTCCCGTTTGCCCCTGTTGCGCCGCCGTCTTCCTGGGAAGCACCAACAATCGCCGTGTCGCCGTCAATCGCCACCGAAATGCCAAATTGGTCGCCCGCCCCGGCGTTGCCGGCTTTGAGATAGGCCTGCTGCGCCCAGTTCGTCCCGCTCCGAACGAAAACATAGGCAGCCCCGGCGTCTGGGGCATTCTCGTTTGGCGTGTTGTTCACACCAGTTGCCGCACTGTCTTCCAAGTATGCTCCAACAACGACTGTGTCGTCCGATACGGCAACCGAATAGCCGAACTGGTCCAGCAACCCGGCGTTACCAGCCTTGAGATAGGCCTGCTGCATCCAGTTTGTCCCGCTCTGGACGAACACGTACGCCGCACCGCTTCCGAACGCACTGTTGTCTATTCCGGTACCATTCACGATCGTGGATCTGCTCGATTCGTATATGGCCCCGACGACCACGGTTCCGCCCGACACCGCGACCGAACGGCCGAAGTTGTCTCCCACCCCGGCGTTGCTGGCCTTGAGATAGGCCTGCTGCGTCCAATTTGTCCCGCTTCGCACGAACACGTATGCGGCTCCTGCGCTGTTGGCACGGTCATTGGTGGCCTGTCCGTTGACTCCGATCGCATCGCTGTCCTCTCCGGAGGCGCCGACCACCACGGTGTTCCCCGATACCGCCACGGACCAACCGAAATTGTCATTCGCTCCCGCATTGCCGGCTTTCAGATAGGCCTGCTGATTCCAGGTCGATCCGTTTCGCACGAACACGTAGGCAGCGCCCGCATCGGGCGCCGTCTCGCTTGGAGAGCTGTTCACCTCCGTCGTGCCGCTGTCCTCGCGGGGGGCTCCGATGACTGCCGTGTCGCCCGACACGGCAACGGAATAACCGAACTGGTCCCCGGCGCCAATATTGCCGGCCTTGAGGTACGTTTGAAGCGCCAGCAGTGGCGAGGGGGTCGGTGCGCCCACAACCGTAAGGGAGCCGCCCTGAAGGGAGATGAGAAAACCCAACACCCAAAGTGACGGACAAAGTATCCGGGTTCTCATGGTTTCAGAGGCGCGCAGGCGGGGACACGTTGACTTGAGGCGGAGCCCTGCGCCGAATCTCGCGGAATGGCTGTGCATCGAAGGACAACGGCATCCGGGCCAGTCAAAACCAGATGATGCGAAAATGAAAGAACAGTTGGTTTGGGCAATCGTGCCTGTAACCTTGAACGGATAATCTTCGTGCGCCACCCCCCTTTTGACCGGATACTGCCTCGAAACGTCACTTTGGAACCCGTTGCACCAACGGGATCGATCACTCGGTTGTCTTATGTGTCGGTGACATCCGATATTGGATCTGCACGCGCACACTGCGGCGAGAAATGCGGCGAGAAATGTCTTGCCAAGTATCCGTGAGAGAACGATAAGCAGCGCACAGAGTCTGGTTCTTTCTTGTTCGTAATCTTTTTTGATGCGTGAGTCGAGTGAGTAGGCCGCAGGCTGAAAACCCGAGACGCGTGAGAACAATTCACCCCCACTCTGAAAGCTCCAAGGAAAGTGCTTCTGCCGCGATTTTGCAGTCCGGTTCGTTCGTTTCCCTCCTTCGTCGGTGCGTGGTTTTTTGCTTCGTTGGATATCTGGTCTCAATCGTAGGGTTGGAAAACCAAGCGGTTGCAGATGCGGTTCGGCAGCAGGTTGTCCAGTTGCGGAAGGGATGGAACGCCGTTTATTTGGAAGTCCATCCGGAAGCCGCCGATCCTGACACGGTATTTTCGGGCACGCCGGTGGACATTGCCTCTGCCTTTTCCGGGCCGCTCTCGACAGCTCAGTTCATTGCGAACCCGGGTGCAAATCTGTTTCAGCTTGCCGGCTGGTCGGTTTGGTACGCCGGTTCGCGCCCGGACGCATTTCTGAAAACCTTGCATGCCGTCAATGGACAGCAGGGTTATCTCGTCCACGCCAAGAGGGATTACACCTGGAATGTGACCGGCCTGGTGACCCCGCCGAAGATTAAGTGGCAACCGAATGCCTTCAATTTCGTCGGTTTCTCGGTGAATCCAACTGCGGGGCCCACGTTCAGTCGTTTTTTCAGCGGTTCGGCGGCACACAACCACAATCGCATCTATCGGCTGGATAACGGCGGATGGCGGCAGGTGAGCAATCCGGCGGCGGAGGTCATGCGTTCGGGCGAGGCATTCTGGATTTATTCAGCCGGCGCATCGACCTATCAGGGACCAATACGAGCCGAAACAACGAGTCGCTACGGTATCGTGGTCGGAACGGCCGCGGATGGCGTCACCTTGCGGAACGCAGCCACGCATCCGGTGGCCGTAACCTTGGAGCATGTTGTGACCCAACCGAATCCGGTTCCGCTCTCAATTGAGATCCTTGCAGTGGGTGATACCAATGGCGTGGTCAAAACGGTGGCATCTCCCATGCCTGATGGTCCGTGGAGCCAGCCCCTGCCGGCGATCGAAGTCGGACAGGCCTTCCGCATTCCCTTTGAGTTGCGGTTCGACGCCATGAAAACGTCCGCCCAAAGTTCGCTCCTCAAGTTCTCGACGGATGTCGGGACGGAAATCTGGATCCCGGTCTATGGCTTCCGCCGGGATCTCGGAGGCAACTGAGCTGACGGGCACCTAATCGATTAAAAACTGTGCATCGCTTGTCTATCCAAACTGTCGTCGCCAGGCGTTCCGCCTGGCTTCTTGTTCTCGCGGCGACGCTCGCAGGTGTGGTTGGCCCGGCGTCGGCCCAGATTGCGGCGAATTCGTTTCGCGGGCTCTGGATCGGTCAGGCCACGTTGAACTACGTGACCGAGGTTTCCATTCCCCTCGATCGAAACAACAACGCGGTTGCCCCCGAACCGCGTATTCCCACGCCGACGGCCGATCAGGCACAGTTGCGAATGATTCTGCATGTGAACGGGGCGGGCCAGGTGCATCTGCTGAAGGATGTGGTCATCCTCAACCGCAAAGGTTCCACCAACAGCCTGGGCGGGACCGTGAATCTCACCCTCAATACGAATGCGCTGTCCGACTCCACGATAGCCGCCACCGACAGCGATGTGGTGCTGGTCACCGATGAGCGGCTCTACTCCACTTTCCCGGCCCAATCCGCCGTGCGGTTGGCCAGTTCGGTGTTCGACTTTGGTGACCGCCAAGCCACCGAGGCGGTCAATGACATGGTCACTCGCGCCGCCACCAACGCCGCTCAATTCGTCTTCGCCGACACCACCAGCCTGGCTACCACGGCGAATCAGTTGGCAATTGTCAATTCCGCGAGCAATATTGCTTATACTGCTGTGGCCCCCGTCGTCGCCAACGCCGATGTTGCCAAATCGTTCAGCCAGTTTCTCTCCACCCATCTGCCCTCGACGAAAGTCACCGCCATTGCGGCGGCGGCCAGTCCGGCGGCCGAGGCGGCGGTGGCCCGCGTTGCGGCAGTGGCCACCAACCTCGCCTCCTTCTACCGGGATAACCGGGCGGTTGAGATGGTGGATGCCGTCGTTGCCGCGGTCACCAACAACGCCGCGGCGGCCAAAACGAACGCGGCCCACAACATGGCAGCCGCGTATGCCGACGTGAACAACCTTTACCAGAGTTTCCTGTCCC
This sequence comes from uncultured Verrucomicrobiales bacterium, assembly GCA_937893495.1. Lineage (GTDB taxonomy): Bacteria > Verrucomicrobiota > Verrucomicrobiia > Limisphaerales > JAYPXF01 > CALBIE01. The sequence continues at coordinate 12,581 of CALBIE010000043.1, forward strand.
TGGCGCAGGTTGGTGACATGATCGTTGCCGCTGCCGGGGCGGCAGCCACCAATGCAGTCGGAGCGGGAGCCACCGCCGCCACGGTCACCGGGGCGGTTACCAATCCCGGGCCCGCCAAAGTCACCGAAACGCGGACGGAAGCATTGCGGCGCGTCGTGACTCCGTATGCCGATACCCGAGCCGCGGATGCCGTCACGCGCATCCTCAATGCGATTGCCTCCAGTGCTTCGGCCCAACTGCCGCCCACGACAGATTTTGAAGGAGTTAAGGCGGCTGCGATCCTGGCGGGACGCGTGGAACTCACCAGCATGGTGTTGCGCTACCCCGTTTCCCTGATCGCCCCCACGCCCGACTACTCCGACTTTGTGCGGGCAAACTCGCCTACTGGCCTCGTCGGCAGCGCGCAGATCGCCGCCCGGGCGGCGGCCAACGGCGCGGTTTCGGAGAAGGCCATCAACCCGTTCTATACGGCGCAATCCCTGGAGGACAAGGCCCGGACAGCAGCGATCAATGCTCTGCAGTCGGTCTATTCGGCCGCCGCCCGCGCGGTGCGTACGGAGTTGCCATTGACCGGCACGTTCGGACCCGGCAACGGGGATCCCCGGTTGACGTGGGACATCAAGCTGGAAGCACTCGGACCATCGGGACTGACGGGCAGCATCCTTCTGCCCGCAAACCATCCCACCAACCCGTTCCGCCATCGACGGCAGCCGGATCATGCCATCGGTTTCGATATCACCCGGAACCTGCGGCTGGACTTCGATGGCGCTACCGCGCCGCCGCTTGATCGCACGGGCTACGGTGTGGACCGCGTGACGGGCACGTATCGCGAGGAGATTTTCGGGCTGCACAAGAAACTGGGACCTCAACAGGACGTCGGTCTGCGCGTTGAGGGGAAATTTGAACTGAATCGAATCAGTTTGGTGGACACTTTGAATGCCCGTTGAAAGTTCTGTTATGAGATACGTTGCTTACCAGCGTCCGCAATCAGCCGGGCGGCTCCTGTCATGGCTTGCGGCCGTGGTCATGTTCGTCGGTGCCGGTGAATCGTTGGTCAGGGGACAGGCCGGGCCCACAGCCAAGGTCCCGTTCAAGCTGACAATCAGCGGTTCCAGCGATAGTCCGACATTCGAATTCGAAAACCGCTCGCGACTGACTGTCAACCGCCTGCGGATCACGATCGGCGACGCGCAGCGGGTTTACGACTCCG